>CAYSOI010000111.1:4116-10791 GCA_964432425.1 uncultured Opitutales bacterium
CCGTTCTTGCGGATTTCGCCAACATACACGGGTTTGAGAGTGTGTTGGTTGGTGGGGTGCATTTCCTTTGGTCCGCCGGGAGCATCAAACTTCATGCCATAAACAGCTTTACGTACTGCATCTACTTCGAAAGAACCTGCTTTTTCAGCAGCTTTGGCCCAAACATGGACGCCGAAGTAGGCCGCTTCGATAGGGTCACAGGTCACGCGTTTGATACCTCCGGGCAGCTTGTTGCGTTCGCAGTAGTTCTTGAAGTTGCTTACGAAGTCGCGATTCGCACTGCTTTTTACGCTTTGGAAGTAGTTCCAGCAAGCCAGGTGTCCTACGAGAGGTGGCACGTCCATTGCACGAAGTTCATCTTCCGATACGGAGAAAGCCATGATGGGGCAGTCGTCAGAAGTGAGGCCTTGGTTGGCGAATTCCTTATAGAAAGGAACATTGGAGTCACCATTGATGGTGGAGAGAACACAAGCGTCACCGGAAGCGGCAAACTTTTTGATCTTGGAAACGATGGTTTGGTAGTCCTGGTGGTGGAAAGGAGTGTATTCCTCGATGATGTTTTCGTCGGGTACACCTTTGCTCTTCAGGAAAGCCTTGAGAACTTTATTGGCCGTACGTGGGAAAACATAGTCCGTACCCAGAAGGTAGAACTTTTTCGCTTCCAGTTCGTCCATCATGTACTGGGCAGCTGGAACCAATTGCTGATTCGGGGAAGCGGCCGTGTAGAAGACGTTCAGGGATTGCTCTTCACCTTCGTATTGCACTGGGTAGAAGAGGAGGGCGTTGTGTTCCTCGATTACGGGCAATACGGATTTACGGCTGACGGAGGTCCAGCAGCCGAAGATGGCAGAAACTTTGTCTTTGAGGATCAGATCCTTGGCTTTTTCAGCAAAGAGGGGCCAATCGGAAGCCGGGTCGACGATCACTGGTTCGATTTGATGGCCGAGAACTCCACCTTTCTTGTTAATCTCGTCGACGGCCATGCCTACGACGTCTTTGAGAGAGGTTTCGGAGATCGCCATTGTGCCACTGAGGGAGTGGAGGACACCGATCTTGACGGTCTTTTGTGCCTGCAGAGCAGTGGCACCAATAGCGAGGAAAGCTAAGAGCTTCCCCGTTGACTTGAGCATTTGGAGGGCTTTCAATTGGGTGTGTGTATCTTACTATGAGTTTGAGGTACATTAGTGGGCGTTGCCGCGCCCATGGTTTAACGCCTCGGCTCCCTCGTGGAGCCGGGGCATTTTTCTTTCAGATATGAAGAAATTGGAGATGTTGGATAATCGGGTGGCGATCCAGCCGCTGAAGAGGAGGGCCAGCCATACGATGCCTGCAGCCAATAATGGAGACATGGTTGCGTCACTTTCTGCGGCAGGAGGTAAAATGGCTTGCAGGGGGGCAGGCAGTTCTGAGCCATGTGGAGCCAGAACCATCCATGCAACTGCAATCAGGGAAATGGAAATCAAATGTTTCATGGCACTGGTGTGGCTCAACTCGAACTTGCATTGGAGGTACTCGCCGGAACGGTTCGGATCTCTGGAGCACCGTGTAGCCAGTAAATGATGCTGCCTGTAACGAGCCCTTCGAGAATCGCTGGCAGGAGACTCATCTCCATGATTCCCGCAGAAGTTTCCAGAGAAGGGATGGTGGAGCCAAAGGTCATAAGGAGACCAACCGAAGCTGCCGAGGCCAGATAACTCGATAAACTGGCGGCACCGGCAACGGAGGCCAGGTGAAATGTCCAGTTTTCACCTTGGGTTGTTCTTTTGGCCAAATTCAGTATCAGCACGGGAATGATTCCAAGGGCCAGAAGATTGGCGCCAAACGCAGTGATGCCCCCATCTCCAAGTAGCAGTGCTTGTGCGCCTAGTGTTGTGCCCATGATGGCAATGGCAGCCCATGGGCCAAAGAGCCATCCAAGGAAGGCCGCTCCCAGAAAGTGGCCGGAGATGGTTTCGGAGACTGGAAAATTGACAGCCTGGAGGAGAATGGTAGCTGCTGCGGCGATACCGATGGTTTTGCAGGATGGGCCGGATTGCACACTTTTATAAGAAGCATAGGCAAGAATGCTGCCTCCGAGAGCCAGCGTGGTTACGCAGGTTGTGTTGGTGAGAACTCCGTCTGGTATATGCATGGGAATTAGGGGATAGTCGGGTTTGCTTGAATAAAATTTGTATATTTTGAGACGCTTTTTGCATTTGGCGTGCCAACTCGGCTTCCGATGATTTATCTGGGCAAACTTTGCTCACATCCATACCGCTGCACCTTCTTGGCATGGTAGCTGGAAACAATAGGAACCACGCACTTGACTGTGTTTTTTTAACCACCATTGCTTAGCTCCCATGCATCTCACCCCCCGTGAACAAGAAAAACTGATGATTGTGGTCGCGGCGGACCTTGCCCGTCGCCGCCAGGCCAGAGGTTTGAAACTCAATTACCCTGAGGCAGTTGCCATTATTACTTACGAAATCATAGAAGGTGCCCGTGATGGGAAATCGGTGGCCGAGTTGATGAGTTTCGGCACGACCCTGCTCAAAAAAGACGATGTGATGGAGGGCATTCCGGAGATGGTCCACGAAGTGCAAGTGGAAGCCACCTTTCCGGACGGAACAAAATTAGTCACCATTCACAACCCGATACAATGAAGCCTGGAGAATTGATCGTACCTGCGGGAGCAGATCCCATTATTGCCAACAAAGGACTGGATACTTGTTCACTGGTCGTCTCCAATGCCGGAGACCGTCCCATTCAGGTGGGGAGTCATTTTCATTTTTATGAAGCCAATGAGGGGCTCGAGTTTGATCGGGATGCCGCCAGAGGTTTTCGTTTGAACATCCCGGCCGGTACTGCGGTTCGTTTTGAGCCTGGAGATCAGAAAGAAGTCTCACTGGTGGCTCTGGCCGGAACTCGTGAAGTGTACGGCCTCAATGGCAAAATCAACGGCACTCTTTAATCCTATCCAACCCTGGAAGTAAAATGAGCCTCGAAATCAGTCGGCAGCAATATGCGGAAATGTTTGGACCCACTGTAGGCGACCAGGTAAGACTGGCCGATACGGACCTATTTCTGGAAGTGGAGCGGGACCTGATCGCCGAGAATGGTGGTTATGGAAACGAGATCAAATTTGGCGGAGGCAAAGTGATTCGTGACGGCATGGGGCAGAGTCCCCTGGCCTCAGATGAAGAATGTCTGGATGTGATCATCACCAATGCCACCATCATCGATCCGGTGCAAGGCGTCATCAAGGCGGACATCGGTATCAAAGCCGGAAGAATTCACGGGATTGGCCATGGTGGTAATCCGCTCATTCAGGATGGTGTGACTGAAGGAATGGTGGTCGGCACCGGAACGGAAGTCATTGCCGGAGAAGGGCACACTTTGACAGCTGGCGGGATTGACCCTCACATACACTTTATCTGTCCACAGCAAATTGACGAAGCCCTGGCCAGCGGAGTCACCACTATGATTGGCGGCGGCACAGGACCTGCCACGGGCACTAATGCCACCACCTGTACACCCGGCAAGTGGAATATTCACCGCATGCTCGAAGCTTCGGACCATTACCCGATGAATTTGGGATACCTCGGCAAAGGCAATTCCTCTTCCGTATCCAACTTGACCGAACAGGTGCTGGCCGGAGCCATGGGCCTTAAACTTCACGAAGACTGGGGCACGACACCGGTTGCCATCGACACTTGTTTGACTGCTGCTGACGAAACGGATGTACAGGTTGCCATTCACACCGACACCCTGAATGAGGCCGGATTTGTGGAAAATACGATCGCCGCCTTCAAAGGCCGCACGATCCATACCTTTCACTCCGAAGGTGCTGGTGGAGGGCATGCTCCGGATATCATGAAGGTCTGTGGCGAACTCAATGTTCTGCCATCTTCCACCAACCCGACCCGGCCCTTTACCGTCAACACGATTGATGAGCACCTGGACATGCTGATGGTCTGCCACCACCTCGATTCTAAGATCCCCGAAGATGTATCCTTTGCAGAGTCCAGAATTCGTCCCGAAACCATTGCTGCCGAAGACATTCTGCATGACATGGGGGCCATCTCCATCATGTCCAGTGACAGCCAGGCTATGGGACGGGTAGGCGAGGTCCTGATCCGTACCTGGCAGACGGCAGACAAAATGAAAAAGCAGTTTGGGAAACTGGAAGATGCGTCTCATCCGGCTGCGGACAATTTCCGCATTCTACGTTACATTGCCAAGTACACCTCGAACCCGGCGATTGCCAGTGGTGTTTTCCATGAAGTCGGCTCCATTGAACCAGGGAAGTTGGCGGACTTGGTCTTGTTCAAACCCGCTTTCTTTGGTGTGAAGCCGGAATTGATACTCAAGGGAGGAATGATTGCCTGTGCCAACATGGGAGACCCCAATGCCTCCATCCCGACTCCACAACCCACCTTCTATCGTCACCAATTTGCTGCCCATGGCAGGGCTAATCATTCGACCTCCGTCACCTTTGTGAGTCAAGCCGCTCTGGATGCCGGTCTGCGGGAGAGCCTGGCCCTTTCCAAAGCCATGGTCGGTGTACACAATACCCGAAAAATCACCAAAAAGGATCTACTGCTCAATGATGCGACTCCCAACATCGAGATTGATCCGGAAACGTACACTGTTAAAGCTGATGGAGAAGTATTGACCTGTGAGCCTGCGAAAGTTCTCCCTATGGCTCAACGGTACTTCCTCTTTTAATTTGTTCAAGCTAACCTCTACCCGTCAAAAAACACATCATGGAATTGATTAAAGCTCCCCTGTCAGCAACCTCTGATGGCCTCCAAATCATAAAACTCACCGAAGATCGCCGGACCCTTGCCAAACGCCGTTGGCGTGGGACGGCTACCGATGGCACAGAGTTTGGGTTTGATTTGGAAAATCCCCTTCGCCATGGGGAGGTCATCCACTTTGCCGATGGTAAGGTGTATCAAATTGAGCAGGTCCCGGAAAATGTCCTCCGAGTCGCATACACGACGCCCCATGAAGCGGCTCACAATGGCTGGCAAGTTGGGAATCTTCATTTCCAGGCACAGTTTCGGGAGAATTCCCTACTGGTGGAAGATGATCCGGCCATTCGCCAAATGTTAGACCGTCTGGAAGTACCGTATACCGAAGTCGAAGCGGTCTTTGAACCCGTGAAAGCCGCCGGAGCCCACTCCCATTCCCATAGCCATGAGCATTCCCATTCTCATTCTGAAGGTGATGCAGAGCATGGGCATTCTCACCATTCTCATGGTCACGGGCATTCTCACTCTCATGGCCATTCCCATGGTCACCGTCATCATCGACGCCATCGGTCTTCGCACAGTCATCGCCACCGTTCCCACGATCACTAATCCCCATTTCTTTTTGTATCATGACAGAGAGCGTCCAGGTTTCAGAAGCTTCGCTGGGATCATGGTTGGTTCCACTTCTGCAAACATCCGATCCGCTCTTTCCGACTGGCTCTTACGCTCATTCTCTGGGATTGGAAGAAATTGTCCAGATGGGGCAGGTGAAGGAGCCGCAAACATTCTGCGCTTATCTGAAGGACCGCCTGGTTCCGTATCTCGAAAACTTGGAACTTCCGCACCTGAAGTTTCTCTATGAAGCTGCCAAGGCTCAGGATCTGGAAACTCTGATGGAGTTGGATTTCGAGCTGGGAGCGATGAAATTGACCAGGGAAGTTCGGCAGGCCAGTGCCAGCCAGGGGCGGCAAAGGTTACGACTGATTCGCTCGGTATTTCCCCATCCATTCCTGGAAGAATTTGCCGAGTATGCTGCAGAGAAAGGAACTCCTTGTCATCATCCGACGATTTTCGCTCTTCAGCATGTACTGCAATCCATTCCTCCGGAAGCGACTCTGCTGGCATGGTTTTATCAGGCCATCGCAGCTCAATGTGCGGCATCCATGAAGTTGATCCGGATCGGCGAGGAAGGTTGTCAAAAAATTATCACGATCTGTATGGAAGATGCCTCGGGAGTGGTCCGCCGGGCTATGCAGATTTCCCGTGAAGAGGTGGGGTGGTTCAACCCTGTCCTTGATATCGCCTCCTCCCGCCATGAGCGGGCCTACGTTCGCCTTTTTATTTCTTAACACATTATCAAACCGACAAAAAATTATGAGTACAAATAACATCTCCCGCCCTGTTCGCATTGGTATCGGTGGCCCCGTAGGTTCCGGCAAAACCATGCTGGTGCTTCGTCTTTGCCAGGCTCTTCGTGAGGAATTTGAAATGGTGGTCATCACCAATGACATTTACACTCTGGAGGACGCCGAGTTTCTGGTTCGCAATGATGCTCTGGAGGCGGATCGAATCAAAGGCGTGGAAACCGGAGGGTGCCCTCATACCGCCATTCGTGACGACACCAGCATGAATGCCCTCGCCATTGAAGATTTGGTGAAACTTCACCCCAAGTCGCAGGTGATCCTGGTGGAAAGCGGCGGTGATAACCTATCCGCGACGTTCTCTCCGGAATTGGTGGATGCCTTTATTTACGTCATTGATGTGGCAGAAGGGGACAAGATTCCCCGCAAAGGTGGTCCGGCCATCCAGTATTCCGACCTCATGATCATTAACAAAACCGATCTGGCTCCCCTCGTCGGAGCAGACCTGGATGTGATGGACCGGGATTCCAAAAAAATGCGGGGTGAACGCCCTTTTGTCTTCTGTGACCTGAAAACGC
>CAYSOI010000112.1:0-1367 GCA_964432425.1 uncultured Opitutales bacterium
GTCTCCTCATCCAGGAAGACTGGTTTCTCCTCGACCAACTTCGTAAATACAAACTGGGCCTCCGCGGAACTCAACCCGGAGACACCTTCGGGCTCATCATGGCCAACTCCGTCAAAACCTGGCCGGATCAAGATTTCAAAGATGTGGTGACCTATCTGAACTCTCTGTCCTCAAAAGACAAATGATGCAACTAGTCTCGCCTTTTCTGAGGTGATGACTGGACGGCAAACTCGTCAATCTTCTGGGTTCACAATCCTTTTACATCTTTTGATTTGTACCTAACGTTTTTGACGTTCACATTGTCGGACGTTCTCCACCTCAAAAACGTTTTTTGTTATGAAAATCCCTCGCTTTCTTCTCGGGTGCATAGGTGTGCTCTTGTTGTTCAACCCTTTGCTTTCCCAGGAAGAAGTCCCTGTCGAGAAGCCGGCGTTGCCGGATCACGTTTACATTCCGTACAAGGATTTGGAAAAGGTTCTGGGGAAGGCGGATCAGGGGGTGTTTCTGCCCTACAAGGATTTTCAGAATCTCTGGCAATCGGCCCGAGGGAAACCCTCCAAAGCTCCAGACTCAGGACCGGCCCATTTGGTGAGTGCTGCAAAGTTTACGGGAACTGTGGAGGAGAAACTGGCCCGGATTCAGCTCAATTTGACGGTGGATGTTTTGAAGGAAGGTTGGGTCACCATACCTGTCGGGCTCGGACAAGTGGGGGTGTCGGCAGTTCAGCTTTCCGGTGCGGAGAATCAGGAGGATGCGACCCAACCGCTGCTGCGTTTTCAAAACAATCGATATGAGATTCTGGCCAAGGGACCGGGACGTCAGGAGATCACGGTCGATTTTGTCAGTCAACTGGTGACGCAACCTGGCCGCAACTTGCTCAAGTTCAACATTCCGCAAGCAGCGATCAACACCTTGGAGCTGACCATTCCCGAGGAGAACCTGAAGGTGGATGTGCAACCCATGTTGGCCGCATCCACCTCGCAAGTGGAGCAAGCCAATGGCAGCAATTTCACCAAGCTGCAGGCTTTCCTTGGACAATCCGGCAGCGTCACTCTCAGTTGGGCTCCCAAGAGTCAGGCTGCCAGCGATCTGGACCCTGTTCTAATCTCCAACCAAACCCAGCACATTCGCATCGGGGAGGCATTGTTGCAGCACACCGTGGAGTTCAATTACGAAATTCGCCGCCGGGGAATGAAAGAGTTTCACATTCGGATTCCAGCTGACTACCGGGTCGTGTCGGTCAAGGGGCAAAATTTGGAAAAATGGGACATCCAGGATCTTGAGGAAAACAAAGAAGAAACCCCGCACAAACGTCTGGTCGTCCAGTTATTTTCAGAGGTGGAAAATGCCTACAAACTTGGCGTCCA
>CAYSOI010000112.1:1467-10787 GCA_964432425.1 uncultured Opitutales bacterium
CCAGTCGCCTTAGATCTGCCGCTTCCGGATTCGGAAAACCTGAATCGCTTCAAGGGGCAACTCCTGCTGCAGGTATCCGAAGCTTTAAATACGGAAACGCAGGAAGTCCGCCAACTCAAAGACATGTCGCTACGGGATGCGGTTCGTTCCTATGGCAAAAGTCTGCCCAGCCAGTCCGGGTTTCGGAATGTCATGGCGTACGAGTTCAGTTCTGTTGATCTGGAGAACTCAGTTGGAGCGACCTTTCAATTTGACGTGCGGCCAGCCCAGGTTTCCGCAGAGTTCTTTCGCAACGTTGACATCCGGCCAGGGAATGTGTCTCACGAAGCGGTCATCCGCTATCAGGTACGTTACGCTCCGGTCGATACTTTCTATCTGAAATATCCCGCCGCACTGGATGAGGTCGGTCTGCAGATCAATGGTCCGGATCTCAAGGAAAAACCCAAGATTGAAGAATTGCCGGAAGATCAGGCAGAACCGGAAAACCCGGAGGATGCAACCATCTGGACCTACCACAAAATCGTCCTGCAATCTCCACGCATCGGGAGCTACGACTTAAAAGTCACCTGGCGCCAACCCTTCCAGGCTCTGGCCACGGGAGGCGATGCCGTAACCGTTCACCCCGTGTTGGCCGCAGGCAAACTTGCCGGGCAAAGTGGAGCCATCTCTGTGGCCAAGGCCGCCAATCTCGCCATCGGCACTCCCATGCTGGACAATCTCCAACCTGCGGACCCCTCCAGCCCGCAGGATGTGGCATACTCCGCTCATCGAAAGAACGCCGTTCTCGCCTTTCGCAGTGACAAGCCTCCCTTCCAGCTTTCGCTACCGGTGGTCCTCCAGGAGGAAGCCGAAGTCTTCACCGCCATTGTCAATGCCACCATCCACGAACAAGCCATTGCCCGTGACGGAGCTCTCAATGGCCGTTCCATCTTCCTGCTTTCCACCAACCGCGGAGACCGTCTCAAGGTCAACTTTCCCGCCGAATCCCGGATCTATTCCTTCTTTCTGGATGGTGAAGAAATTCAGGTCGAATCGGCAGATACGGCCAACTCCCGCATCATCCGCCTTCCGCCCTCAGCGGGGCAAGTCAGCAAAGTTGTACTTGAAATGACTTACGGCCTCGATGATGCCCAGTCCAGCGAACTGGATGCACCCAGCTTGCCGGAAGACGTTCCAGTGCAACGTACATGGTGGCGGCTCTGGGTTCCGGAGGATCATCAACTGCTCAGCTACGACCGCAATTTCGAGCGTCCCCAATACACGGAAGACCTCCACTCCATCTTCCAGGAAACCAGCTCCAAACACGCCTTTCATGCCTCCAGTTTCGACCCCCGTGGCCAACTCTTTCAATTTGAAAAACAAGGCAAAGCCCAATCCCTCCAGTTGGGACTGCACCGAAAGGAAACCGTCGCCATCATCGTCTGGTTGCTGGTGATCGCCATTGGGGTTGCCCTCATGAAAATTGGTTACTTCGAACGGGTACGAGTGGCCCTTGGCCTCATCGCTCTGGTTGCACTCTGGTATCTTTACCAACCACTCTTCTCCGAAGCCGTGGCTCAACATGCTCTGGGACCAGCCTTCCTGGTGTTTGTACTTTGGGCGGCCCAACTGCTTTTCTGGACCTTCCCACAAAGCATGAAAGCCGGCCGGGAAAGCTATATCGCATCGCAACGGCAGCCCGAAGCTCCGCCCCCAACTCCACCAGAAACTTCCACCGAAACCGCAGAGTCAACCACCTCTGAAGAATCGGAGCCAAAACCAGAACAGGAATCCGATGATAAGGAAAACAAGGAGGAAGAAAAATGACTTGGCGTTACTTCCTACTTCTTGCGCTGTTCGGGCAAAGTTTGTTCTCCGCACAGCCGCCGACTCGAGTACATGTTCCTATCAGTGAACTCCCGGCAGTTCGGGCTCAGCATCCCAAGGCCGTTCTTCTCAATGCGGAAGAATATCGCCTGCTCCTGGAGGCTTCCAAAGCCGGGCAATCCAACCAGCATGCCAACCCGAAAGCCGCAGCCATTCGCAAGGCCACCTACTCGGCCACCTTTGTCGATGATCAACTGCGGGTAACCGGCGACCTCGAATTTGTCTCCCTCACTCATGATCCCATCGACCTCATCCTTCCTTTTGAACGGATCAGCTTCGACAAATTCCAACTTTCCGAAACCCCTGCCCCACTCTGGCTGGGTGACAACGGCAGGCTCAACATCCGTTTGCCTGGGAAGGGTCTGCACAAGGTACAGGTCTCGGGAATCATTCCCCTTCAAGACACACCAGGCGGCGGCACACGCTTCAACTTTCGTCTTCCGGGAGCCGTTGCCGGTGTCTTCAAACTTCAAGTGCCTGGCGATCAGGAGATTCGCACCAATGTTCCTATTCTCTGGACGGAGCATGACGAGGCCGCCAGCTCCACCACCATGGCTCTGGCTATCGGAGGACATGAGCACATCCACGGCGCCTTGCTCGGTAATGGAAACCGGGACGACCAGCGAACCATCCTGATCGGCAACTCCGCCTCCACCATCACGCTGGATCCTGCCGGTCAGATTTTGGATGTCTTCTACTCGGTCCAGGTTTTGCGGCAGGGTGTTCGGAAGTTCAGTTTCAATTTGGATTCGGGATGGACACTTACGGAAGTTTCGTCGCCGGATTTGGTCCGATGGTCCGCCACCACGGGAGAAGATGAAAAGCAGGAAATCGAAGTGCATCTTCATAACTCGACCACGGGAACCAAATCCATCCACTTCAAAGCCCATGCTTCCACAGCCGGGCTCAATTGGTCTGCCCCTCGTCTTCGCCTGCAGGATGCGGATTATCAACGCGGTTATCTTCTGGTCGATCCCGGCAATGCCCAAACCTTTCGTGCCGAAACCCTGAGTAACTCCCGTCGCCAGGACCTTTCCTCCGCATCCAATGTGGAAGGGCTCACTTCCTCCAACGGTCGCCTCTATTTTCACTGGGGAGAAACTTGGGGAATGGAACTGGTGTTTGCACCTGTGCTTCTCGAACGACACAGCGAAGAACAACAAATCCTTCAGACCTCCCCTTCCGGACTCTCTGTAACAGGAAAGTTCGAAGTGACGGCGGTGGGACATGAGATGGCACATATGCTTTTCACACTTCCGCCTCGGGATCTGGGTTGGGAACTGGAAAAAGTGACACTCGGCGGCAAGACCTCCGGTTTTGAATATCGTCTTCGGGATACGGAAGAGGGACAGGAACTTCGTATGGATTTGAACAAAGCGATCCCGGCGGAGGGGCTTGCCAAAATTGAGATCTCCTTACGCAATGTACCGGGTGACTGGAGTACCTTTCTCTCTGACAATGCAGATGGGGATTCTTCCGAAAACAGTTTTCCAGTGATTGGATTGGATGCCGTCAAAACCAAAGGCATTGCGGCCTTTGCGTCCTTGGATCATCTCGAAGTGGAAACCAGGGAACTGCCTGAAAGCTGGACTTCCATCAATGTCGGCCAACTCGGTGCATTGGGGCTGGGGAATGAAGTGCGATCTGCGTACCGTTACGCGGAGCCACCCTCCGGGACCGTGGAGGTTTCCATCCGTCGGGCTGACCCTCGGCTCAATGCCAGTTCCGTCGGGCTCTTCACCGTGGGACGGGGAAATGTAAGCGGCACGTTTCGGGTCGATCTGGACATCTCCCGTGCTCCAACCCGGCAATTCTATTTCCTCGCCGAGAAGAGCATTGGCCAGGAGATCTCCTTCCATGTGCATGGCCACCGATTGTCGGCCAGCAACATTGTCGAGCCTGGACCGGAAACTCTTGAGCTTACGGAACCACAGGCCCAGCGTTACCATCTTTGGCAACTTCAGTTGGATGAGCCGACCAAAGGAGCCCTGAACATTCAGGCTCAGTTTCGGCAAGTGCTGGACGGTTCCGATCATGAACTGCCTTTGCTGCGACTGGCCGGGGCGG
Source organism: uncultured Opitutales bacterium (assembly GCA_964432425.1). Lineage (GTDB taxonomy): Bacteria > Verrucomicrobiota > Verrucomicrobiia > Opitutales > JABJCN01 > JAYPDO01. The sequence continues at coordinate 5,401 of CAYSOI010000112.1, forward strand.
ACCAATTGGTCGAGTTTGCTGCCATTGAAGCAGGGGAAGAATTTGCCGTGGAGATCGAGGTTTCCGGAACCCGGGAAGTGGATCCCATTGATTTGCCGGATTTGCCCGCTCAAGCCAGACGCATTCTTGCGGCACACCGTTTTCTACCGGAAGCTGAGCAAAGTGATGGCATCCATTTCAAACTCAGTTCCGAGACACTGAAAAGTTACGCCATTCCTTCGGTACTCGTGTTGAAGTCGAACTTAAAAACACAAGTAGGTGTTCGGGGTTCGCAACAAACCCAAGCTCAATGGAAGATTGCCAATGTTTCCCGGCAATTTCTTGAAGTCCAGTTGCCGGAAGGTGCAGAACTCTGGTCAGCCCAGGTGGCAAGCAAACCGGTCAAACCCAAGGTGGGCCAGAAAGGTCTGCTCCGGTTGCCTCTCCCGTTATCCCGTAAGCCCGTGAACGTCTCGGTGGTGTACTTCAAGTCTGCGCAGGGTAAGCGTCTTTCCGGCTTGAAACTTCTGCCGCCATCCTTGCCCGGCATTCCTGTGAATGAAACCCGCTGGGAGGTATTTCCTCCTAAGGGTTATCTCCTGACCGATTACGAATCCAATCTTTCTACCAAGGCGAGACCCTTGCCGAAACGTACTTCAATGCTAGATCAAGTCATGCAAGCCCCGACAGCCGCCATGGATTTCTCAGAAGAGGCGGAGGCTGGGGGTTGGGATGAAGAAGAAGCCCCAGAAGCTCCGATGGAAGCAATGATCTTAGATGAACTTGCGGACATGAAAAAGGAAATGCCTGCGACGGAAAAGACCGTCCAACCACAAGAAGAAATGAAGGCATCAGGTTACAAGGCAGGCGAAAAGAAGGCGGCCCATTATACGCAAACTCGTGTGCAAGGTCGCTACACTTTACCGGTCAATCTCGTTGTGACTGGTTCCGGGAGTGAGTTCTATGGCCTCGGAAATCCGGAGTTGAGTGTAAGCTTTGGTAGAGATATCTGGGCGGATGAATTGGATATGATTGGTGGATTTCTGGGAATCGCTTTCCTCATCATTGCGTTTTGTAGACTTCGAAAATGGAATAAGCTTTGCTATGTGGTAGGAGCCGCTGTTGTCGCTTCGTTGGCGGGGATCTGGATACCCCGGTTTGGGGTCTTTTGGAATGCCTTTCTGTGGGGGACAGTGATTTGTGCCATTTTTTGGCCACTGGTTTTACTGGGATGGTGGATTCTGAAGCGGATTTGGAAACAGGTCTCCAATATCTCATTTGTAAAAGCCATCGTCCGGCAGTTTTATCGCATTGCCTGGGGCGTAGTTGTCCTGGGTTTTATGAATGCACCATGGCAACAGGCTGATGCTCAAACCATCTATGTCCCGTACGGTAAAGAAGGTCCGGCAATGGATGGTTCGGAAAAGCGGGTTTTGTTGCCCTACAAAGATTTTCAAGAGCTTTGGAACCAGGCTCACCCGGATGAACCTCTGGCCATCAAACGAACTGCCCCGAGAATCTTTCTTCGTGAGCCAGTGTTTCAGGCCAAGTTGGTGGATGAAGAGACTTTTGAGTTGTCGCTGCGGGTGTCAGTCGAAGTGGAATCAGATGGAGCCATGGACCTTCCGCTGGCCTTTGGAAATGTGGCCATTAAAGAGTGCTTGTGGGATGGCGAAGTGGCTCCGGTAACTGCAAGAAAAGGCGGCGGTATCCTTTTGCATCTCGAAAATGGGAGCAAAGGAGTCCTGGAAGTCCGGGCAGTCACCAAGCCTGAACTTCGGGGCCGGGCGGGAAATGTCACTCTCAGGATTCCGCCCTTGCCAGCGGCGGTGATGCATGTGGACCTTTCCGATCCGGAGCTGGAGTTGGAAGCATCCGGGGCTCAGGGAATCCCTGTTCGCCAGGACAATGTCTGGCAATTCCCCGCAGGTCGTCTCCATGAGTTGAACCTTCGTTGGAGACCGGAGGTTGGTTCTGGATCCGCAGACCGTACTTTGACCGCCTCCAGTTCCCATCAGGTACATGTCTTTCACTGGGGCATCATCGGAGTTTCCTCTTTTGATTATCGTTTTTCCGGTGGGGAGCATGATCGCTTTCATGTCCTTCTGCCCGGTGGTGCCAATGTGAGCAAACTGGAAAGTGCCAACCTTCGTGACCACCGGCTCGTCAATGAAGTGGAGTTGGATGGAAAAACTTTTCAGGCACTGGAGGTGCGTTTGCATCGGGCGGTGAAGAAACCACATCAAGTGACTCTGCGCTGGATGTCGCCGTTTCCTCAGGAAGCTGTGCCTTCCCGACTTTGGCTTCCCAGAGCTGGCGAAGTGGGGCGTGAATCCGGGCAGGTTGAACTGCATTCGGTGTTGGGAGTGGGCGTCAAAACCGTATCCGTGGAAGGTGGTCGACGGATCAATCGCAACTCCAACCAGGCTGCGACACTTTCCACGGCGGACGGTTCCAGCGTCAAAGGTTCCTACGAATGGCCTTTCCGCCCATTTGCTTTGACCTGGGAAGTGAGCCGGGAGGCAGCAAAGTTGAATACTACACTGCAACAATTGGTGCGGGTTTCGACGGAAGATGTGCAGCTCCTGGGGAATGTGAAAGTGAAGGCTGAGGAAGGGCTGATTTTTGGCAGTACTTTTCTTTTGCCTGTCGGGTACGAAGTGCTGAATGTCGTCGGGCCGGATGTGGAGCGTTGGCACATTCAGGAAGAAGGCATGGGCAATCTCTTGCATGTGGACTATCGGGTCGCACGGAAGGCGACATCTCTGGCGGTTGTTCTGGTCAACGAAGCTCCGGAATTGGAAACTTTCAATGTGCCGCTGCTGCGGGCAACTTCTCCGTCCGGGCAATTGCTGGAGGAGCAAAGTGGGCAGGTTGCCGTGCAGGTGGCTCCGGCTTTGGAAGCCCGTACTTTGGAATCCAAAAACCTGCGGTCACGTCCACGTTCGGCAGTGGCCGGATGGTTGGCTGATCGGGCTCAGGTCAATGCTGTGCAATTTGCCTATGATTCCGAAGGACCGGATTCAGCGTTGACCTTGGGGATTCGGCAGCGTCAGTCTGAAGTCCGGCTGGAAATGATTGCTGGCGTACTGGTGGAAGAGACGGTTGCCAACTTTACTTACCGGCTTCGTTATCGTGTAGAAGGTTCTCCGCTGGATCGCATCCGGTTCACCTTGCCGGAAAGTGTGGCCAAGGATGTGGCGGTGATTTCCCCGGCGTTGCGGGGGATCAAGCATGAATCTGTCGAAGGAGGGCTTCATCAGTGGGAAGTTTCTCTGGTGAATGAAGTGACCGGTCTCGTGGACATCGGGGTCAATTTCTCCGTGCAGATTGGGCCGGATACCAAGACATTGAGTATTCCTGAACTTCAAACCGAGGCTACCTCCGGTTATCGTAGTGTAATTGCGGTGCAGAATGATTCTCGCCATCAACTGGATTTTAACGGGTCTGCCGGAATGAGAGCCGCAACTCTTGAGGAGCAACAGGAAGTGATCGATGAGTCCTTGAGGCAGTCATTGCAATTTGTGTACCAGACCTTTCAACCGGATTGGGACGCAAGCCTGGGCATCACCTACGCCAAGGAAACCAAACGGTTGGAGGCCGTCATTGACCTCCTGACACTCAACACCTTTGTCAGCAAGTCTGGACGTTGTGTCTATGAAGTGAAGCTTTCACTGCAGAACCGTGCGGAACAATTCATCGTGCTGGAAGTGCCGGAAAATCTGCGGTTGTGGAGTGCTCAGGTGGATGGTCAGGCCGTAAAACCCGTCTTTCCTCAAGGTGCCGGGGAAAACCAGGTTGGCATACCACTTGTGAAAACCACGGTGGCCGGGTTGCCCTTTGATGCGAAGTTGTTTCTGGCTGGAAAACTGGAGGAGGAATTGAAACCTGGAAAACGCATTGAACCTCCTGCGATCAAGGTGGTCAATATTCCCGTCAAGCGGACGAATTGGTCGCTGCTCCTGCCGGAAGAGTACGATTACTCTGACCCCGAAGGCAACATGGACCCGGTAGCAGGATCTCAGGAGCTGTTGGCCTTGGGCATTGATGCCAAATTGGATCAGCTTCGTCGACTTTCTCAAGCCTCCAGAAAATACAAGGGCAAGAAAGGCAAAGGGTACGAGGAGTTTCAATATGGGCTGAACAAGGAATTGGGCCTGCTCCAACAGCAAATCGATGAGAATTACAGCGGACTCTCCTATCGTGGAGGCGAGAGGCAGGAGCGGCTTCAGCAGCAATATACCTCTCAAAGTGCAGCTCTTGAGACTCTCAATCAGGAACTTCTGGAAGAGGAGAATGAGGAGGCCGAAGAAGACGTAATCGTCAACGGCTATCTCAATACCAGTCTGGTCAACCCCGGGATTTCCGAGTGGGACCGAAATGGTGCCCTGAACATACTCCCCAACTTTGTTTCCTCCGCCCAAAGAATTCAGGTGGCTAATCTGAATGCCGATATTCAGAACAATACCATTCTGTTGCAGCAACGTGAGGTTCAACAGGCCGAGCCCAATGCACCGCCCACCCAACAACGGCCTGCTCAGCAAAGGACACTGGCCCAAGTCTCACAAGCTGGTGCTATTGCCCATGGAGTTACTGTTCCACAAACCGCCACCGGTTTACTGGGAGGCAATGAAATTCAGGCACAGGGACAACAGCTGTGGTATATGATGGATGAAGCACAAGTCGCCAACATTCAGGTTCCCCTAAACATAGGCGAAATTAGAGGTTTGTCGGTTGGAGGTGGAATTGCCATGCAGTCAGATGGTCGTCTGAAACAGCTCAATACCCGACAGGGTGTACTCAACGAACAACTTGGAAATCTTGCCGACAATCGTTTGAACCGCTTCTTCAGCAATAAAGGCCGCAACACCGCCAATGCCCGTGAGAAATTGGAAGAAGCACAGAAATCCCAGCAGAAATTGAGACTCCCAGCAGGGGGACCTCCACGTTCGAAAAGTCCCGAATATCTTATTCCTCCCCCGGTTGCAGCCAAACCCGCATCTCCCGACACCAGTACGATAAATATCACCTCTGGGAAAGGAGGAACTTCCGATGACACTGACGAAGATACCGTATTCACATTTGCTGCAGGAGATTTCTCTTACACGGATGTAGATGCGGATGAACTACAAGCAATACGGCTTCAAGCGGCATCAGCTGGAGCCCTATGGGTTGACACCGATGATGGTGGTCTTTCCCTGGATACCGGAACCTACTCTCTCGACATTCAATTCCCGGAACAAGGCCGCAGGTATGACTTCAGCTACCCCGGAGATGACCCCGTTGTCAGTCTCCGCATCCGTGACACCAAAGCAGAAAACCGCAATTTTTCGACCTTTGGCCTCCTGGCATTTCTAGGTATAACCATCGGTCTTACCCGATTTCTGTCATCCAGAAAGAAAGATTAA
>CAYSOI010000113.1:0-8163 GCA_964432425.1 uncultured Opitutales bacterium
GGCCGCAGGCCAATTTGAGGATTTCTCCACCGGAACGAAAACGATGGGAAAACTCAGGGCCAAATCCATTTTCGTCCCGAAGGCGGGAACGTACGCCATATTCTGACCCGTGTGAGAGGTAGAGCCAATCCTCCTGACCATCGTCATTGATATCCGCGAAGTACAACCCTCTGGAGCTTTCTGAATTGTCTCTGTAGAGTTCGGGATTGGGCTGCGGAGAACGTTTGTCAAAACGGATAACCTGAAGCCCTTTTTTCACATGAGCCAAAATTTCCGTCTGGCCATCTCCATCCATATCTTTCCCCAATAATGCTCCGTGGTAAGTCCGCAGGTGATCCGTTTCAATTTCAACGGGATCTTTGAGAAAGCGATCTTTTTCCCGGAAGTGAACAAAGATGCCATCTTCCGAAGAGCCATAGGCCAGATCCAACTGCTGGTCTCCATCAAAGTCACCGGAGATGAGTGTGACCACTTGAGTAGAGGTCGGAATGTTTTCCTTCATGTAAGGGGCATCTTCCAGCACAGGTTCCCAGCGATTGGAACGGGAAGGCTTTACATTTTTGGGGAGTTGACCTGGCTTTCTGCGAAAATGGACTTCAATCCTGGAGCGCTCTCTGTTGATAAAAACAATGTCGGCCAGGCCATCTTTGTTAAAATCTGCGGAATGCAAACCATGGGCATTCCAATCTATCTTGGTGATTTCGGGCCCATCGAAACGAAAGGGTGACTGGTCCTTGGCTTGACCGCCTGCATGGAGGGAACTCCCCATCAAAGCGAGTCCGAGAGAAAAGAGAATGGTGAGCTGCCTCATTGGTCCTTGGGAAATAGGGATGCTTTGGAGATGACCCTGTCTTTGTAGTCTTTTGACCAGGAAAGGATGAAAAATGGGAGTGCGGGTAGATCCTCATCCAGGAAAGATTTATCAAACTGCTCTTCCAGCATTCCATTGAAAAGGTTACCGAGAAAGTCAGGGATTTCCTCCAAGTCAGCATAATCCCATTGTACCACACCAGTAGGAGCCTCTCTAAATGCGGCTTGGATATGGGTTTGGTTCCAAAGTTGTTTCGTAGAGGCTTTCCGTAGGTCCTGCACCACCTGATTGATATCGGACGGTGGCCCAACACTGATCAGGAGCCAGTTTTGAGTAATGGAATATGAGAAGTACGTTTCCCCGAAAATGGGCAGGAAATGAATATCAACTCCCTGGTGTTCCCGAGTCTTTACTTTGTCTTTCAACATGGCCTTTACGACTTGCTGCAGAGATCGTTCGAAGCGTTCTCCGTCCTTCAGAGAAATTGCATAAAAGTCCCTCCCGGCTATATTTTCCAACGCCTCATCAAGGCTCTCGTCCTCCCCCAGATCCGGTAACCACGAGAACGTAGTGAATTGGTCACCTAAATTCGCAAACAAATCCTCCCGAATGTTGATCTTATGAGTCTGGTCCAAAATCTGAATTTGAAAATCAAGCATGCCCTTCATGACCGGACTGATATTCAATAAAATCCCATCAAGCGTTTCCCAGATTCGACCCATGTCATAAGCGGCGGCTGTCGTAGTCATGACATTATCGGGCACAAAAGGCGGCAATTTGGCTTCACCTTCGTAAAGGTCCAGAAATCCCCAGATTCCCTTTCTGTGTTTCAGGTAAAGTGCCGAACTCATGTCCATGCCTTCCGGAGTGATATCCGCACTCATGGCAAGGTTTTGTAATCCATCCAACTGCAGAGCATTCAGCAAACTTTTCGTGGTCACCTTCATGGGGTTTTCCGGAAATTTAGCTTTCTCATGATTGGCGATCTCTTCCACCAAGTCGCCCAGCTGGATGGCATTGGCAAACAGGCTGAAATCTCCGCGGCCGATTTCCTCGAACGAGTTCTCGTAGGTTTCGAGAATGTTCTCCGGGTGATCCCCCTCTTCCAAATTCTGCAATAATTCGACGATCTTGTCCTGCCCAAGGCAAACTCCAAGAACACCCTTGAAAATAAACACGCCAATTTGCTTTTCTGGCTGGGGTTCTTTCAGTTCACGTTCAAAACTTACATCCAAATCCCCTTGGGTTTCAGGCAGGATATCGTCAGAACTCTTGGAAGCTTTGGCGGAATAGGAAACCGTGGTTCGGAGGCTATTCAAAAAGTAAACTTTTGTACCTTCTATCTCCTCACGGAAAAACAATGGCGTATCTGGATCATCCCCCACTTCCTTATTCTTCTCTTCCAGCCACGTAAACAAATCCTCCAAGTCCGCAGGACTGGATTTAGTATGAGCCAGAGCAAAGACTTCTGGAATAAAATCCTCCCCGTCCTCAAGGGTATTCAATGCCATTTCTTTCATATCTCCACCAAGGGAAAACAGAATCTGGCCATCCAGTTCGTCCTGCAAACTCGTATATTTCTCCGAAAACTCCTTCAAGGTATCCCGGACGACACGATCCTCTTCACTGAATTTGTCCTCTGAAACAGAATCCATCCAGTCCAACATGTGGTTCACGTCCATCCACTTGGCGATCGTTTTCCCCCACAATTCTTTGAGGGGACTAGCCTCGATATCTTCCTGAAATCCTTTCAGATCCCTGACCTCCATCACCAACCAGGCGTCATTGGGAACCAATTCCAGTAAATCATCTCTGGCCTGAAGAGACGTGCTGGCAAAGGTTAGGGCGGACAATACAGTGAGGAATGGAGTCAGTTTCATAAAAGGAGGGGGAATTAACGGTTTAGAAAACAGGAGGAGTGCAATGGGTGACCCTCAGAACTCCTTACTGCCTGGCGGGGATAGATACAGGAAGCCCGCATTGGGATTGCGGGGATCAAAGGAGTAGGCATCCCGGTTCATGAGAAAAGTCTTTAGGGTTCGGACGGGGATGGAGAACCCTAATCCTTCTGCCCCAGCTGCGACGACCTTCATATTGTTTACGCCTACCACTTCACCCTTATAATTAAAAAGAGGGCCGCCGGAATTTCCCGGGTTGATTTCCGCCGTGGTTTGAATGTGGGGGCGGCTACGGATCAAACGATTCCGTAAACTAACAATCCCTTCGGACACACTCCGCTCCAGCCCCAATGGGCTTCCAATGGCAAAGACTCGGTCCCCCTGACGCAAATCCGCAGAATTGCCGAGAGGAACGGTTGGGAAATCCTTACGGTCAGAGCCTTCAATTTTTACCAAAGCCAAATCCAGAGCTCCCCCGGATGCGACAATCCGTACATTCTCAAAACTGTCCTTGATCAACTCCGTCCCCGTTTTCCGAAACAAGGTAACCGAAATCTCCCGTTCTCCGGCGATCACATGATCATTGGTCACAACGTAACCATCCGGATGAATGATAAACCCGGAACCCAAGCCCGATGAAGTGCGGATCATCACAACCGCTCCCCCAAGGCCCTCGACCAATTTATTGAGAGGACGGACCTTCGCTTTAGGGTCTTCCCGGTAGAGAGCATTTCCGTAATTTTTAGAGGAAGCAACCGCAGCCTTCTCGGTGACTTTCTTGACCGCACTGATTGCCGACCTCGGGATTTTCAAAACATCAAACCCGAGGTCCACAATTACATTCTGCGAAGTCTCCTTCAGCAAATCCCCCATCACCATGGCTCCGGAGTTCAAATGAATTTCCGCCTCTTCGGCTTCCAATAGGAGCAAGGGGATTAATAACAGAAACACCATCCCCCAAAGACCGTTTAATTTGTTCATGACTGTTTCACTAGGGGAATTTTAACGGCCTGAGAAGCAAAAAGAAAGAGGGCTATAATCTGCCTGAAGGATTCTGAAAATGGGTTATCCAGCCATCTGCACCGTAGCCGTTTTAATCATTGATTCAATTGTGAGCAGGAACCATGAAATCTCACTTCACCACCATCACACCCCGCATGATGACCCAGTGGCCGGGAAACGTGCAAAGGTAAGGATATTCTCCGGGCGTTTTGGGTGCGATGAAGCGGAGGGCTTCGGCGGATTCCGGTTGAAGCATGGAGGTGTGGTGCAGGATTTTTTGGGATTTGGGGATGAACTGGCCGGTTTTGATAGCGTTGGGATCTTTCGCCATATCATTGGCTGCCAATCCAACTTCTTCCACCCCTCCCGGTTGGACAATGACCAGGTTGTGGGCTGTGGCATCCGGGTTGATGAAGTCGATCCTGACAGGTTGTCCGGCTTTCACACTGAATCGTGTGACATCGTAAAGCATGCGTTCACGGATACAGGTAATCCGAATTGTTTTGAGATCCTTTTGGGAATCAAATTGAGCATCCTTTGCACTGGCTCCCCGTGGTTGAAGCCTTTGGCGTTTGTTAAAGCTGGCAACAAAGGAAGCCAGGTGTGGGTTGGCTTGAGCCAGCTCATGATTCCCTTGCCAGAGGGGTTGGATTTTTCGGGAACCCAATGCACAACGGATCGCATAGGACAGATGCTTTTCATTGGGTTGTTTCAGAATGCCCAACAGGGAATCCAGTGCTTTCGGCGTGCCCAGGTAACTTGCCGCAATCGCAGCCTCCATACGAACCAAACCATTTTCATCATGTGCGGCTTTCTCCAACAAACTGGAATCCGATTCCGGTAGGTAGCGGAGTTGCTGAGCGGCAGCAGCTCTTGCATTATGGTTTTCACATCCAAGCAGTTCCTTCAGCAGTGGCATATTCATCTGGCGAAGGCTCCGATAGAGCCAGAGTGCTTCGGTTTGATGATGCCGATGCCGAGGATCGGAAGCATCCAGTTTCGCCACCCATTTATCCAGTGCCACCTTCACTTCATTTGTATTCTTGAGGCGAAGTTCCCGCTTGGCCCAGTAACGGTAGCGATACTCCTGACGTTTCAGGATGTCGAGCAAGGCAGGTATGCTGGCTCCAGCAATTTGGGGAGCTTTTTGCGGCTTCGCACCTTTGGGGAAAATTCGGAAGATTCGCCCGGAAACCCGGTCCCGGCGAGTATCCCGCAAAGAATATTGAGCATGCCCCTTGATGGGGTTGTACCAGTCACAAACATACATGCCTCCATCCGGGCCATAACGTAGATCGACCGGAATGAAGCTCAGGTTTGACGAGAAGATGATGTCGCTTTGATAACGTTCTTCATAACCAAACTCCCCTTCCTCCCATTTGTGAAGCTCGACACGGTTGGTCGGCTTGTAGCGAACTTTGACAAAGCTCCCCTGCAAATCTTCCGGCCAATTCGGAAAGTCGATAAACTCCTGGCCACATGTGCCGGAGTAAGCCTTCAGCCCGGAAGGTTTGGGATGCTGAGTGGGAAAAGTGGGATCCAGAGAATGAAAAGCCGCCGCAAAAACGGGGTGACTGGCCATGTGATTGCCCCAATCATCAAACGTAACGCCCCATGGGTTGGTGCTGTGATAAGTGCCAAAGCTGGTCAACCGCTGGTCTCTGGGTTGGTAACGAAACCAACCGCTGTTTCGCTGGCGAACGGGCCCGTAGGGAGTTTCGACCTGAGTATTGTGAAAGATGGATTCCCGAAAAATCAGATCCCCATCCGGCGTCCAAACCAAGTCGTGCAATGCATGGTGAGAATCTTCACAACCAAACCCACTCAACACCTTCCGGCGAAAGTCCGCTTTCCCATCCCCATCCGTGTCTTTGAGGAAGGTCATGTCCGGCTCTTCGGATACATAAACACCGCCGTCCCCAAACTCGAACGTCAGCGGAATATGCACATCTTCAGCCCACACACTGGATTTGTCCGCCCTTCCATCTCCATCTGTATCTTCGAGAATGATGATTTTGTCGTTGGGTTCCTGACCGGGATAGACGTGAGGGTAAGTGGTCGAAGTGCTGACCCAGAGACGCCCCTGTGAATCCCAACGCATTTGGACAGGGCAAGCCATTTCAGGAAACATGGTTTCATCGGCAAAAATGGTTATATCAAAACGAGGGTCCACCTTGAAGGCTTTCAGTTCATCTTCCGGCGACATCCATTTGTTGGCACCACGGGATTGCGGGGTCTCCGGAAGTTCGGGAACATTGGAGTCGTCGACCTGCTCCTGAAGCTTTTTGCCCTGGGCCAATGCATGAATGCGTTGGTCCCGGTTACGAGTCATGATTTCAAAATTCCGCATCGCGGGAAGGAAGTCCAGATAACCATACTTCCCACGTCGGCCACCCGTGTAGTAAAAGGTGTTTACCGGACGATAACGACGGAAATACTGGCGATTCTTCTCCACTACCGCTTCTCTCAATGCCTCGCCAATCTCAGGTGGAGTTTTTTGGAAGACCTGCTCAAAAACCTCATCGGCAAATAGCTCGTAGCCTTCTTTCTCCATGTGCACTCCATTAAATGTCAGATCATTGCCAGGTGAGGAAAACTGGTCCTCCAGCGATGTAAATGCATCCACAAACCCAACCTCCATCGTCGCCGCCACTTCCTTCATCACCTTGGTGTAGGTTTTGATATTTGGATGATTGAGGTCGGCCGCTGGCACATTGTCGACATTCTCATTGGGAGCGGGAGAAATGAGAATGACCTGGGATGCCGACTTCCCGTTAAAATTCCGAGTCCGCAAGTTCTCCAGGTATTGGGTCAACTTCACCCGAAACTCCGGCAACCCGGCTTCCCCGGCAAAGGATTCATTGTATCCAAACGCAGCCACAATCACGTCCGGCTTGAAAATCGTCAGATGCTGCTCAACGGACGCAAAATTCGCTGGCCGGGGCTGCAAATCAATTTCATCGGCAGACCAGGAATAGTTACGGACCACCAACTTGTGTTCCGGATGTGCCTTCTGAATGAGAGCTTCCAGAAAGCCATAGTCCCCTGCCCGCTCCAGCAAAGTGTTCCCAATCAAGGCAATCCGGGAGCCCGGCTTCAATGTCAAAGGCAACTTCACTTGTACCGGGGCAGCTTCACCTGGCTTGGGAGCTGTACGGGCATCAATGTTGAATTGATCGTACTCCCGAGGCTTTGGATGTGGCTTGGATTTCTTCTTCTGCGAAAAAACCGGAGAAGTGATCAGACAGGCAAGGACGGCAACAATTGTAGCGATTTTCATGCGGAAAAGAATGGGGGAATGGACACTTTCCTTATTTGCGGATATCCGAAATCTTGACAGGCTCTCCTCGTTCCGCCGAAAGATCAGCCGCGAAGATCACCTCATGGGTCTTGATTGCTTCCTCCAAGCTGGTGCCTTCCATCGCCTTGCCCTCTTTCAACGCTGCAAAGTACGCCTCAAACTGAGTCTGGTACGGATGGTCCGCCACATCGCCGGAATCCACCATCTTCATCGCCAGGTCACTCCACTTGGACTTATCCAGTGACAATTCTTCGGAGTGGATCTTGTTATCGAGGATACTCCCTCGGCTTCCGACAAGGTGAGTATGAAAGTAGTACGGCTGGAAACAATCCAGGACCGAAGCCGTCTTCCCGACACGACCATCTTTCAATTTCATGATGGTCACACTGGTGGTCGGATATTCGTAGGCCTGAAAGTATTCGTGAGTGGATTGTGTACTGTAGGAAGAAACGGTCTCGACTTCACCGCCCAGAAGGAAACGCAGGATATCCAAGGCATGGCAACCCGCCGAAAGCAGACTGCTGCCACCACCGGATTTTTTGATATTCCAACGATACTGCCCATACCATGGCCCGACACCGTGATAGTAGTCGATTTCCCCGTAGTGAATGCTTCCAAGAATGCCACTCTTGAGGATGGATTTGGTGGCAAGGAACTGGTTGGAGTATTGCACTTCAAAGCAGACGCAGGCCTGCACTCTCGCTGCATCCACTGCATCCCGAATCGAGTAGACATCCTCCAGAGAGAGAGCCAAGGGCTTTTCAATGATCAGATGCTTCCCAGCTTGAGCGGCTTGCACCGCCTGATCCTTGTGCTGGTAAGGATAGCTGGTCAAGTCCACGACATCAATATCTCCATTCGCCAACATTGCGGAGTAGTCATTGTAAACCTTGATCGGTGAACCATATTCCTGGCTGAGAGCTTCTGCATCCAACGGACGAGAGGAAAAGATGGCTGTAACTTGTGCATTCTCACATGCATTGATTGCAGGGATATGAGCGGTTGCGGCCCAACCGTAACCAACGACACCGACATTGTAGACTTTATCTGACATAGTAATTTATAGGGTTTTGTTAAAAAAGATCAGTGGAAGCTCGTCACTTCAGCGTGTTCTCCAAACCAGATCAACTCCGAAAACCACATTGTCCGCC
>CAYSOI010000113.1:8263-10783 GCA_964432425.1 uncultured Opitutales bacterium
ATGCGTTGTTTGAGTGTTTTGACATCGGGAAATCCACCATCTTTCTTTCGGTCCCACAAGAGGGTCTTGTCGAGGTGAATCTCGAACATTCCCGCGATTTCGGAGGGAGCCAGAGTTACCTCACCAATTTCATTTTCGAATGTGCTCAGAATTTCCTGTGCCATCCAGGCACTTCTTAGGAGCCAATTGCATTTCGGGCAATATTGGATGCGGACAGAGGGTTTGGTTGAAGCACTCATTGTTGATCAAACTGGATCGCGGCTACTTGTCTTGATTGGTCCTGATTAATGTAAGAACATATACTGGCGGGTGTTCAGGAGGGCGCTGAGGATGTTTCGGTAGCCCTGGAGGAAGGGTTGATCCGAGTTGACCTTGGCATGGCCGCCGTTTTTGACACGGCCGTAGTGGGCCAGTTCCTGGAGCATGAGTTCCTGTTCAATTTCATTGGCGGGGCGACTCAGGGTGCTGAGGAACATGACGTCGATTTTGTCACGCAGGGAGTCGGCTTCGCGGATGTTTTGCATGAGGATGGAACGGGATTGGAAGACCTGGTTGTAGACGGGACCGTTGAGGAGAGCGAGGACTTGGGTGAGAACGGGGTCTTTGTGGCTGTTGTCAACGGAGTCACGGTCAGATTGCCCGAAGAGTCCGAGGAAGTGGCCACGAGGGGCGGGGGAAGGCAATTCGGATGCCCGGACGAGGTTGCGACTGTATCCTCGCCAGCGTGGATCGGTATCGACGTAGATGGTTTCGTCCTCTGGTTTGCGGGCCTTGGTTCGGCTGATGGAGTTTCCAGAGGCAAAGGCTTTGTCCAAATCTTCCTTGAGCTTCTGTTTGGCCGTAGCCAATTCCTTTTTGTAGGCTTGTTCGAGTTGTTTGTTCTTGGCTTTCTCGGCTCGGGAGATGTTGCGGACGATCATATCCTGTCGGCGTTGGGAAGCTTCCTGAATCTGCACGACCCGACGGGCCATTCTGTAGACATCTTCGGGTTCCTGGTCCAGTCGGCCTTCGGCTTGGGAACGCATTTTGTCCTGAGCCACGGAGACCTTCTGGTCCAGCATTCTTTCATCGAGGTCGGGGATGGTCATGGCGAGCATGGAATCCCAGAGCTGTTCGGCGGAAAGGCGGCGTATGACTGGGCCCTGGAAGTAATAGTGTGCTTCGGGGTTGAGGGATTCTCGGGTCAATTGCCGATGGTAGGTACGGGTGTTGTAGAGGATTCGCTGGAATTGCTTGAGGTCGAATTTCAGGCGTTTGATTTCCTTCTCCAGATAGGCCATGAGGGCGGGGTTGGACACATCCATTTTGTCACGCAGGTCGTCCACGGGCTCGAAGACGCCGTGCCCCATGACCCGTTTCCACATACGGTTGGCAATGACCCGGACAAATCGTTCGTTGTTTGGGGAAACGACCCAGTTGACAAAGGCATCGCGGCGGCTTTCCCCTAAACTGACCTTGAGTTCCTGGCCAAAGAGAGTGCTGGGTTGGACAACGGAATTGGGGGAGGCATCTTCATATTGATAGTTGCGGGGCAGGCGCAGTTGTCGCCGGGTCTCCTCGACACTTTGTGCTCTCATGATGGGCTGCAGGTATTGCTGGGCTACCTGACTGTATTGCATGGCCCGGCGGGGATCTTCCCGCATGGCCTTCTTGGTCACATAATCCTGAACTTCGCTGATGTTGGCAGGTCGTTGCCCGGTATTGACGCCAAAGGTGTAGGAGGCCATCTCGTAAAACTGTTTACGGGTCCAGTCCTCAAAGGGATGATTGTGGCACTGAGCACATTCAATCCGAGTCCCCAGAAAGATTCTTGTGGTGATGGCGGTATTGTCGAGAGGCATGCCCCGGTCCCGTGTAAAGTAGCCGACGGCTCCATTTTCCCATGCAAACCCACTGGAACCGAGAAGTTCCTTCACCATGAGGTCGTAGGGCTTGTTGTTTCGCAGGGAGTCTTTGATCCATAGCAAATAGGCGGGGCCATCTCCATTCATGCGACTCTTGGCCCGAAGGAGGTCTGCCCAGAAATTAAAGTTGTGGCTCACGTAGCCTTCGCTTTGGAGCAGGTCATCAATGAGGAGTCGGCGTTTGGCGGGGTTTTCCGATTCCAGGAAATCTTTCGCTTCGGTGGCGGTGGGGATTCGCCCAATGATATCGAGGTAAATCCTTCGCACAAATTGCTCATCCGTGGAGGGTGGGTTGGGGGGAGTTTCCTTGGACCGCAGGACTCTCTCTACCATATTGTCGATCTTACCGGAGGCACCGACCACATAGGACAAGGACCGGGCTTTCAGCGTTTTGTCATGCTTATCCTGTGTCCGGATGAAGTTCTGGTCATGCTCGGTAAGCAGCAGGCTGTTCACCCAGATGGCCTGCCCATCGTCGTCCCGGACCAGCTTGATGAAGTTGCCCTGAATCAATTCCAGCGTGGCCTCCAGAGTCTTACCGTTCTTAGCAGTAAAGGTTCTGGAATTGGCTGGAAGATGGAAAAGATGAAGGAGGAGAAAGCAGAAAAGGAAGAGG
>CAYSOI010000114.1:0-10743 GCA_964432425.1 uncultured Opitutales bacterium
ACTCGTGCCGCAGTCCAGACAGGTCGCTATCCACACAGAGTCGGAGTCACGGACTGGATTCGTTCCCGTTTTCAACGAGGAGGCAAAGGGACTCCAGAAAAGAACCCAACCGAATATGTCGGCAACAAAAACAGAGAGTTCCTCACCCCACCTAATCCCTTCTGGATGGAGCATGAAGAAATCACCATCGCCGAAGCTTTGAAAAAAGGAGCAGGATACAAGACCGCTTACATCGGAAAATGGCACCTCGGCGATCCAGACTGGTTTCCCGAAAGACAAGGTTACGACGCCAACTTCGGTGGCTGCGACTACGGCCAACCTCCCTCCTATTTTGATCCGTACAACCAACCCAAAGGCCGCCACCAGACTCTTCGCGACGGCATTTACAAACTTCCTGGCCGCAAGAAAGGCGAATACCTGACCCACCGCGAAGGTGACGAAGCGGAAGCCCTGATCCGCAAATGGAAAGATCAGCCATTCTTCATTCAGTTGGGACACTATGCAGTCCACACTCCCATTCAGGCCATCAGTGAAGTGGCAGCCAAATACAGCAAACCCGGCTCCACCCAAAGCGACGCCAAGTATGCGGCGATGGTGGAATCCGTAGATGATGCAGCAGGGCAAATCCTCAAAACCCTGGAAGAACTCAACCTGACCAAAAAAACCATGATCATTTTCACCAGCGACAACGGAGGCTTGGACCGTGGAGGAAAACCCACCAACAACGATCCACTTCGCTCCGGCAAAGGTTACGCCTACGAAGGTGGCATCCGAGTCCCCTTCCTGGTCTGGTGGCCCGGAGTGGTCGCCAAAGGGAAAACCACAGACGCAGCCGTCAGCTCCATTGACCTCTTCCCCACCATCCTCGAAGCCGCCAATGTTGACCTCCCCAAAGATCGCCCCATCGATGGACTCTCCCTCATGTCCCACCTCAAAACCGGCGGAGAATCCTGCATTGGTCGCGACACCCTGGTCTGGCACTTCCCTCACTATCGCCACAATCCCGGCCCCTACTCCATCATCCGCAAAGGTGACTGGAAACTCATCAAATTCTGGACCGGCATTTATGAACTTTACGATCTGGGCAAAGACATCGGCGAAACCCAAAACCTCGCCGAATCCATGCCGGAGAAAGTGAAGGAACTGGATACCGAGTTAGTCGCTGCCCTCAAGAAGCAGGACGCCAAGCTCCCAAAGAAAAATCCCGCCTACAGTAAGAAGTAAAGACACCCAAGGTGGCCTTCGCGTCCAACTTGTCTCCACCAAACCACACCTTCCCGGGCCTTGCCCACCTTGGACTGCTGCAGCCTGCTGCCGTTTTCCGTCCATAGCCTGCTGTGGACAAACTGCTGTACGGCTTTGAGTTGACGTATCCCTCGGAGGAACTTGGCTGGAACCATGAAAAACCGACTCCCCCGCCGCGACTTCCTGACCCAAACCGCAGCTTCTGCAGCCACCCTATCCTCAGCTTCCCTCCTCGTCGCCAAACCTCAGCCTCCGGAAATCCGGGTCGACACCCATCTTCATTGTTTTGCCGGGGCCAAAGATGCCCGCTTCCCCTACCACAAACGAGCTCCCTACCGACCTGACAAAGCCGCCACACCCGAACACCTTCTCCACTGCATGGATGGAGCCGGAGTCGATTACGCGGTCGTGGTACATCCGGAACCCTACCAGGATGACCACCGCTATCTGGAACATTGCCTGGAAGTCGGAGGGAAACGCTTGAAAGGCACTTGCCTGTTCTTTGCCGACCGCCCCGGCTCGGTGGAGAAATTGCCCGGCTTGGTCAAACGCGTTCCGATCATTGCGGCCAGAGTGCATGCCTATGCTCCGGGAAGACTCCCACCTTTTGGCAAACCGGAACTTCGTAACCTATGGAAAACCGCCAGTGATTTGGGTATTGCCGTGCAGATTCATTTCGAACCACGCTATGCCTCAGGCTACGAACCTCTCATCAAAGAGTTTTGCCAGACACCCGTCATTATCGACCACCTTGGACGCCCCTTCCAAGGCCGCCCCGAAGAACATGAAGTCGTGGTACGCTGGTCACGTCTTCCAAACACAATCATGAAACTTTCCTCCATCCCCTACCAAACCAAGTACCCACACCGCGACATCGTTCCCGTGATCCATCGTCTGGTCAAAGAGTATGGCCCGGACCGCATGATCTACGGCGGTGGATTCAATGCGGACGCTACACCCCAATCCTATCGTGCCGCGTTTGACCGGGGAGAATCCTTTATCTCCCATTTATCCAAAGAAGACCGTGCCAAGATTCTGGGAACCAATGCGGAGAAGCTTTTTGGATTTTGAAAGATCTAGATCAGGCATTGGATACATATTGAGCATTCGTTGGAGTTCGCCATGTCCTAACATTTATTAATTCCATATCACATCTTCCCTAAGCCCAACGGGCTCCATTCAAAACTGTCAGATATTTCATTAAGAACGCGGAACACATTGTGCATGGCACACTAGATATTTTTTGAAGAATTCATCCCCGATATAATGACCAAACCTTTTTAGAATTGGTATATGCCAAATACACGCTGAAGCGTGAACTCCAACGTGAAGAATAAACGAAAATAGGTTGTCGATTCAGGCGGTGAGGAAGCCACCTCTTTTATAAAGATTACTGCTGATTCCAGGGACGCTCCGGAGGTGGAGGCGGAGGTACTTTCCATTGATAATTGGATCGGTATGGAATTTCCAAATAGGGCGTTTTGATGGGTTGACCATCCATAGTTTTGGATTGAAGCAGGGCGTCGAGCATGCCGGTGGTGAGCAGTGTGCGTTCAACAGGCCAGGTAGATCTTCCCGAATGAAAAGTATCTTCAATGCCTTGGGTTAAGAAGGAGAAGTGGAAGTAAGGGCGGTTTTCCTGAGTCCAGAAAAGAGTGGAACGAATGGGGCCTTCCTCATCTCCACAGGATTCCTTCCAGGCGGCACACCATTCCCAGACGGCATTCTGAGTACTGATCACGTTGCCTTTGAGTCCATCCTTGTATTCCACATGATAGAGGTAGGGCTTGCGAATGAGTTGTTCGAGGGGGCGTTTACCAAATTGGGAGGACTTGTGCCTCCCTTTCGCCATGGCCGCCTCCAGAAGCTGGCGATCAAAGAGTCCGGCTTTGCCTGCGTCCCAGACATCTTCTCCGACAAAGCATTGCACCTTGCGAATACCCGTCTCACCGCCCTGGCGTTTTTCAGCCAAACATTGAAGAATCTCCAGAGCATGAAACCCATAGGAGACCGGATGACCATAAGTCGTCACCAGGATCTCCTCCACCTTGGCACCAGGAGTGAGGTCAATAGCTGGATAACGCCAGGTCAAAGGTAAAGACGAACCAGCAACAATGGGGAAATTCAATTCACGGGAAACCTCGTAAGCTCGATGGGCTTCGTCCCAATTGGTAGACAAATGCTTATCGACAAAGACGGGCACAGAACGTCCCGATTGGCGAAACACTTTTTCGGTTTCTTGAAAAAAGCGATCCTTGGGAAACAGTTTGGAGCCATACTCATTCTCTGGATAATCCCCATGCTCCGCCACCAGCATCACCCCGTCCACCGCCAAATTCTCTCCCCCCAAAGTCAGAGCATCACGGATGGTGTTGTAAATGGGCACACCATATTTCTCCGACCATTTTCTGCCCGTATCTTTCTCAGGAAATTGATCAATGTAGAGCGAGACCAACTTCAGGTTCGGACTCTCCCCTTTGTCATCAAGAGTGTGAGTTTGCAGTATCCGCCCCACAATCACATCCGCGTGGGAGTTGTGCCGATATTCCGTAACGATGGCCGCCACTTTCTTAGGAGGTGTTTTACCCAGAACAAAGGTTGCTGAGAGCACCAACGCCAGGAAAGAAAATTGGAAAACGGGATGGAAACGGATCATAAACCATGGTTTGGCCAAGAGGTGGGAAGAGGCAAGTCTGCTGATGAAGAATTCATTCATCCTCCAATGTGATCCCGTTCTCTTCACACCATTGAATAAGAACTTCCTTAACCCTGGCATTCTCGAAATCATGCCACTTGTCTCGAAGTCCATTGTATTCGAGAAAATTCCAGAATCTACGATAAGCTCCTTTTCTGCTGAAAATATCACGAACTTTTTCCTCCAACCCAGGGATCTCTTTGCTGACAAACTCCCAAATCAGGGCTTGTCCCAAATTAAGCTCTCTTTGGGTCGGTACGGCTACATAATCATCGTCGCAATCAATATCCTCAAGCAACTCTTCTTTATTATCGGCCCAATCACTATCATCACTAAAGAGGTAGGTTTTTCCAGTGGATTTGGAAATGTAGGCAGAATTCAATCCGCCACCATCAAAGTTCACAAAATGATAACATTCTTCGACGTCAAAAAAATTCATTGGAGTGAAAATAGGATTCAGATCAATAGGGTGATAAGACAGGATTTACAAGATGAACAGGATTGGGATAACAGCCTGAAAGACCGTTCTACATTTTGCCCAATCATCCTGTCGATCCTGACTTAGAATCAGAAGTCAGACGACACAGAGGTCAGAGGCCAGGAAGGAAATCCTTCTTCGTGCCTTTGTGCCTTCGTGTGAGGATTGACTCCCGGATTGGTAATTCCCTTGTTCGAAGCTATTAGATAGCTAACCTTTCCTTATGCCATGAATGTTTCAACTCCCCATCGCCGCCAATTCCTTCAAGCCACCGGAGTGAGTTTGGCTCTTCCGATGTTGGAAACTTTTGCAGCACCTGCTCCAACAAACACTCCCAAAGCCAGTCGATTGGTCTGCATTGGGGCGTATCTGGGATTCTACACTCCGAAGTTTTATCCGAAGCAAACTGGGCGGGATTATGAGATGTCTCCCCTGTTGAAACCTGTGGAAGACTTTCGGGACGATTTTACGGTCTTTTCCGGCTTGGATCATCGTGCGAAAAACGGTCATGGGGCTTGGGATAATTTCCTTTGTGGGCAACGTTCGAAAGATGTCAGTCTGGACCAAATTGTCGCGGATCATGTTGGGCACCAGACTCGGCATTCCTCCATTCATGTCACGGCGGGCAAATCCTACCGCAGCATGAGCTACACCAAGCACGGAGTCGCCCTGCCCATGATTCAGCGCCCCAGTGTGCTGTACCAAAAACTTTTTGCCTCCACCAGTGATCGGAAACGGACGGAGTATCTTCTGGAAAGCGGCCAGAGTGTGATCGATCAGGTATTGTCGGATGCCAAGGGTTTGGAAAAACGAATCACGGCCCGGGATCGTGACAAACTGGAAGAGTATTTCACCTCCATTCGGGAAGTGGAAAAAGGAATGGAGAAGCAACGCAAGGGGATGGACCAACCGACTCCTGCCGTGCAGTACAAGCTTCCGGAATTTGACCCCATTGCTCCGACCCAAATGCTGGAAGCCGAAAAGCTGTTTTACGATTTGATCGCTTTGGCTCTGGAGACAGATTCCACACGAGTTGCCACCATGTTCCTGACTGGTGCGGGCCAAGTCTTTACTCTCGATGGCGAAACCTTGCGGGCAGGTTATCATGCTCTGTCCCACCATGGTAATGATCCTGACAAAATCCGCGACTTGGTCCGTGTTGAAATGGAACACGTCAAGCTACTCGGCAACTTTCTTCAGCAATTGAAAACCAGGACGGACAGCCAGGACCGTCCGCTGCTGGACAGCACCATTGTCCTGGTAGGAACTGGAATGGGAGATGCCAGTCGTCATTCCAACCGGGACCTGCCCACTCTGGTAGCCGGAGGTGGTTTCGATCATGGCCAACACATTAAGGTGAATCCGAAAAAGGGGGATGCCCCGCTTCTGGGAGATCTCTACATCACGCTTCAGCAACAATTGGGGCTGGAAGCCAATAAATTCTCCAACGCCCAGAAGAACCTGAACAACTTGTTTTCCTGATCTGGCTTGGATGAATCAATAGTTGGAGTCTAGGCTTTCGCCGATAAATCCTATCAGTCACATGAGTATTTATTATCGCCTAAAGGCTATACTCCAACGGCGAAATCCCTTTTCAAAATGGTAAAACACATGAAGATGGGACGAACAGTTCTCTACTTGCTGGGAACTCTACTTGCCTTGACCTGTAGACAGTCCGAAGGAGCGAAGGAGTTCCCTCAGGAATTCTTTGCCCAGTACTGTCTGGACTGTCATGATGAGGACGTTTCCAAAGGAGAAATCCGACTCGACCAAGCTGCGGACCGGGAATGGAGTCAGTCGGAATCGCAGCATTACTTTGAGCGAATCCTCAAGGTCCTGGCAAAGGACGAAATGCCACCGAAGGACAAGAAGCAAAGACCCTCTGCCGAAGAACGAAAGGTTGTAACCGACTGGCTGCATGACCAACTTCTGAAAAGCTCCCAGACCGGAGGAACAGTCCTTCGCAGACTCAACCGCAGAGAGTACGAAAACACCATTGAAGATCTGTTTGGTTTTCCCTTCAAAGTGCCCTATGGATTCCCTCCCGACCAGACTGCTCACGGGTTTGACAACAT
The DNA here is from genome assembly GCA_964432425.1 of uncultured Opitutales bacterium. Taxonomy (GTDB): domain Bacteria; phylum Verrucomicrobiota; class Verrucomicrobiia; order Opitutales; family JABJCN01; genus JAYPDO01. The sequence continues at coordinate 6,494 of CAYSOI010000114.1, forward strand.
TGGTGAAGATCTCGTCCTTTCACCGCCGTTAATGGAGTCGTTTTTTGAAACCGGAGTTGCCGTCGCCGATCAATTGTTTCCGCCTCCGCCCAAACCAGTTCCATCTGCTAAAATTCGCCGAGGTCCCCAGCAAATGGCGATCAGTTATTCGTCCAGCATGGTGATCGATGGCTCCATGCGTTTGGCTCAACGGACTCCCACCATCATCCGAAGCTGCACCTGGCCCACCAGCTTTGAAGCCAAAGCGTCAGGGAAATACAAAATCGCGGTCCAACTTTCTGCCATTGGGAAACATGAAGACGGCCCCATGCGATTTCAGATGTACGCCAAGAACATTACTGAAGATAAAGGCAACGATGATGATCCGAAGAAGTTGCGAAAGTTGGCCGAGTATGAAGTCACTTCGGAATCTCCGGAAACCTTCGAATGCGAAGCCGTTCTCTACAAAGGCGAGACCACGATTTTCTTCTATGCAAATGCACCTCTGGACAGCAGGAATCCCAAGGACTTTGAAGCGTACCTGAAGAAACAATTTTCTGCAAATCCCAGGTTGTTGGCCGGATGGATGGCAGTGAAGCACAACCGTGGCTTACGGGGCGGAGTTGGCTGGGATCGGGTCAAGGCCAAGATGGCATTGGAAGACCTCGATCTGTCCAAGGCAAAGGTCGATCATCCGGAAGCCAGGAAAGTGATCAATCTGATGGTCAAACAAGCAAGGCAATATGTGGAGTCGATCTCCTACCAGATCTTTGAGGAAGGTCCATCGATTGGTGTGCATGAAGCGGTGATCGAAGGTCCGATTGAAATCGTTGAAGACAACACCAACGAGACGCATGTCCAACTCCAGAAGAAGTTCGTGGGCAAAGCAGGCAGTTTGCAAGGGCGGGAAAAGATCAAAGCTGTTCTCGCCAAGTTCCTTCCGAAGGCTTTCCGCAGACCCGCCAAAGCAAACGAAGTGGAGGCATACACCAACCGAGTTGTGCAGCACATGGAAGCTGGTCATTCTTTCGAGGAGGGAATGCATCTTGCCATCCGCACAGCCTTGGTTTCTCCAGAATTTCTTTATCGGGAATCCACTCCTGGCCAACTCGACAACTTTGCCCTCGCCTCCAGACTTTCCTACTTCCTCACCGCCTCGCCTCCAGATTCTCAACTTCTCCAACTCAGCCAAGAAGGCAAACTCCACAATCCTACCGTTCTTGCCGCCCAAACCCGACGCCTTCTCAAGAATCAAAATAGCCGGGAATTTATCTCCAGCTTCACCAGTCAATGGCTGGGGATACACCGTTTGGAGGAAATTATGCCTGACCCGAAGTTATTGGATTTCAAAGAGACTGATCGTTCTGCCATGACCGCAGAAACCGAGCGTTTCTTTCAGGAAATCCTTTCGAAAAACCTGCCCCTAAAAACCTTCATTCGCCCAAACTTTACTTTTCTCAATAAAGACCTCGCCACCCGAATCTACGGCCGCAAAGACGTAAAATCCCAAAATCTGATCAAAGTGAAACTGCCTGAGAACAGTCCCTACGGCGGCATCCTTGGCCAGGCCAGCGTGATGATGGCGACCGCCAACGGAGTCGACACGCAGCCGGTACTTCGGGGAGTCTGGGTTCTGGAAAATGTATTGGGCGACCCTCCGCCGCCACCGCCAACCAATGTTCCCGCCATCACTCCGGATACCCGAGGCAGCAAGACCGTTCGGGATCTGATGAAAGCCCATACAGACGCCGAAGGTTGTGCCAGTTGTCACCGCAAGATTGATCCACTTGGCTTTGTCCTGGAGAACTTCGACCCCATTGGCCGCTGGCGGGAAACCTACCCGGAAGGAGGCCATCCTATTAACGCAAGTTCCGCCATGCCGAATGGCTATCCACTCAAGGATGTCAATGACCTGAAAAACTACGTTACCGAACACATTCAGGACTTCGGGCAATGCTTGTCAGAGAAGCTCATGACTTACGCCACAGGACGTCACCTCACCTACTCGGACCGACACCTGATCTCTATCATTGTGAAGAAAAACCTTGAGGCGGAGAAAGGCTTTCAAGACCTCTTTATTGACCTAGTTTTGAGTGAAGTTTTCAGGAGCAAGTAAAACCTTAACAGCATAGCTACGCACACCTTGATCCAATCCATGAACATCCTCAAAAGGTATCTTCTTCTCACCTGTACCTTCACACTCACAAATTCTCCTGTATTTTGCGAAACACCGAAAGCTGTGCCGGGTAAAGGTGCCTGTATTTCCTCGGAGTTTATTTATGCTCTGGAAGGTCGGCAAACTCCTCAATGTCATGCTTCGACGATTGAGGAATTGTCCAGCGGAGAACTTGCTGCGGCATGGTTTGGTGGGACCAAAGAACCCCATGTCGACACCGCCATTTGGTTTTCCAAACAAGTGAATGGGAAGTGGACAAAACCCAAGGTTGTGGTCGATGGTTCGGAAGGAGAAGAAAAGGATCATCGCACTGGAAATCCGGTGTTGTTTCAATCCAGCAAGGGACCTTTGCTGTTGTTCTACAAAGTCGTTCCAACCGAACCCAATCGTGCCCTTGCCTGGTGGGGAATGATGACAAGGTCCGACGATGGCGGGAAGACCTGGACCAGCCCCTGGAAACTTGGAGAAAACAAAGTCTTGGGGAGCCGTCCACACTTGATTGGGCCAGTTAAGAACCGACCACTGGAACTCCCGGATGGCTCATTACTTTGTCCATCCAGCACCGAACACGAAGGTTGGAGAGTACACTTCGAAATCACCAAAGATCTAGGCAAAACCTGGGAAGTGATTGGTCCCATTCATGATGCCAAAAAGTTTAACGCCATTCAGCCCAGCATCCTGACCTACGGTGACGGAAAAATGCAGGTTCTCTGCCGGAGCCGGGAGAAAGTGTTGGCCCAAAGTTGGTCCACAGACGGAGGCAAAACCTGGGGACCCGTGACCGGCTCGAACTTACCCAACCCGAATGCCGGAACCGATGCAGTGACTCTTCAGGATGGCCGCCAACTTTTGGTCTACAATCCAACCATTCGGGAAAAAAGTCGCAATGGTCGCCAGGAACTCGCTGTCGCTCTCTCCAAAGATGGAAAGCAATGGAACCGAGTCCTGACTCTGGAGAAGGTGAAAAGTGGCGAGTACTCCTACCCCGCCGTCATTCAATCCAGTTGCGGAAAAATTCACATCACCTACACGTGGCGAAGACAGACGGTCAAGCATGTCGTTCTGGATGCGACGAAGTTGTGACGTTGGAGAATCCTTTTTTATTGATCGGTCAGATCAGTCAGATCAGACCGATCTGACTGATCAATTCAATCCTCCCGCAACTTGACTTTCTGCCACCTCTAAACTTACTTAAAACCATGTCCAAGATGGTTAACACTTCACGTCGGACAGCTTTGCAGGCTGGTGCTTTAAGTTTATTGGGTGGCTTGGGGATGAGTGACTTGCAAAAGTTAAAGGCTTCGGCGGGGAACAGTGGTGACCTGACAACTGGCAGAGCGAAGTCCGTGATCTATGTCTTTCTTTCCGGTGGTTTGGCTCAGCATGAGACCTTTGACATGAAGCCAGAGGCTCCGATTGAAAACCGTGGTGAGTTCAAACCCATTCCCACCAAAACAGCTGGAATCCAAATCTGCGAACATCTTCCCAAGCTCGCTCAACTTTCCAACACCTGGTCTCTGGTACGCTCAGTGACACATCCACACAATGAGCATTCCCAGGGTCATCATGTCATGCTCACTGGCCGGACCGATGAGCCAGAAGGATTTAGCTCCCGTGAACCTCGGGAGACGGACGATCCCAGCATCGCCGCCATTTGCAATTCATTGCTCGAACCCAGAGGTGCAGCCCCCACTCCGGTAGTGGTGATGCCGGACAAGATTGTCCACCGAACAGGCCGTACCATTCCCGGACAGTTTGGAGGTCGCATGGGAAAGTCCAAGGACCCCTGGTTCCTCGAAGTCTCCCCCTATCATCCGCTGCATTATGGTGCCTACCCTGAGTACCTTTTCCATCATGCCACAGGAGCCATGGAAGATGCCAACCTCACTTTTCGTTCCCCTCGACTTTCCCTGCCGCAAGGTTTGGATCAAAACCGAGTTGAAGACCGAATCGCCCTTCGAAATCATCTGGAAAACCAAGCCACAGCTCTGGAAACTGCAGCAGCCGACCCTTCCTTTGATCGCTATCGTCAGGCAGCCGTAGACCTTCTCGCCAATGGCGAAGCTCTCAGTGCATTCGACCTTGCCAAAGCCGA
>CAYSOI010000115.1:0-10708 GCA_964432425.1 uncultured Opitutales bacterium
GGAAAAACACTTGGAGATTTCTGTGAAATTTTTCTAATTTCCTTCTTGCACTGAAAGCTTCAAGATGCAGCATGCATCGCCTCTTGAGCCGGACTAGCTCAATTGGTAGAGCAGCTGACTCTTAATCAGTTGGTTCTGGGTTCGAGTCCCAGGTCCGGTACCAGTTTACTTTTATGCCACCTTAGCTCAGCTGGTAGAGCACCCGCCTTGTAAGCGGACGGTCGTCGGTTCGATCCCGACAGGTGGCTCCATTTTTTAAGAGTACACGTGGCAGCTCAGAGCCTGTTAGAAAATCGCCCTGTGTTTTTAATTACCAGTAGGGGAACTGCTTCCGGTTGGAGAGGTTGGAATCGGAGCCGGTGGCACTTCTTTGGGGGGAATTGGTCCCAATGTGTCAAAGCCCTCTTTAGGAAATTGACTGCGAAAAGTCTTCAATTGGTCAAGCCATTGGGTTTGTGCATGGTCCAGAGCTGCATTTTCCAGAGCGGTTTCCCAACGGTTATAATCTGCGTGATTTTTTTCTGACAAGGCGAGGACGCCTAGTTTAAAATATGCTTCTCCTCGGTGTTCATGAAGAAAGTCCTGGGTTTGAGCCACCTTGGTCAAGAGGCTTTTCCCTTTTTCCTTATCACCACCACGTAGGGTTGCGATGGCCTCGTAAAGTGAGGCAAGCCCCCCGAGTTCCGGAGATTTTTTCAGTACTTTTGCAGCTTCGCTGTAATGGCTGATTGCTTCCTGAAAATTGCTCACTTTAAAATAGGCATGCCCTGCTTTTAATCGAGCATGACCACTTAGTGGGTGTCCTGAATGCTTTTGTGCAAAGGCAAGGGTGTTTTCCAGTGAAACAAGATCTGTCTTTTCATCAAAGTTGCCTGAATCTTCCCGTTGGCTTTGTGCTTCCTGGTCCGCAGTAGATGCTTCTTGGTATGCTTCCTGAATAGAGAGAAGTTTCTGTCCATCCAATGCTTTTTTACCAAACCAGCCAATACTTCCTGCAACAATGATAATTGCCGCACTGATCAGCTTTTTTTTGTACTTATCCCAAAACAGAATAAGTTGTTCTTCAGGGGTAAGCCCCGGAGTCTCAACATCGACTTCTGCAATGTTGCGATCTTCTTTATTCGGGGTGTTTTCGGGCTCTTTTTTTTCTGCCATGGATCGTATGCGAATCTATTTTCCCTGTATTTGGGAAGGCGGGAGACACTGCACTTTTCCTATTTTGGTGCAACCCTTTTTCGGGGGGATTTTCAGGATTCTTCTCCTACTATATTGGAGTACTCTTCTGCGCTCATGAGATTCGCACTGTCAAGCGTAGCCCCGTCTATTCGAATCTTGATCATCCAGCCTTCTTGGTAGGGCGATTCATTTACTTTTTCCGGTCCATCCAACAATTCTTCATTAATTTCAATGATTTCTCCTGAGGCAGGCATGAACAAGTCAGAGGCGGCTTTTACTGACTCGACAACGCCAAAAGCTTCGCCTTTTTCCAGACTTGTTCCAACTTCAGGTAATTCTACAAAGGTGATATCTCCAAGGCTGTCCTGTGCATGATCTGTAATGCCGATAGTTGCCTTGGTGGGGTCTTCGGCATTTAGCCATTCGTGGTCTTTGGTGTATTTCAGATTTGTCGGGATTGAGCTCATAGGTAAGAGATTAAGTTGAAGAAATATTGGATTTGTGGAGTGGGGGAGTGGCAGGTTGGATATCGATTTTTCGATTTCTAATTTGTACACTGAATGAGGCGGATGCCGGAATGTCTGCTTTTACCATGGCTGAGCCAATACCTCGATTGATCATTGGTGAATAACTTCCAGATAGGACTTCGCCAACTTGTTGATCTTCTGCAAATACGGGAGTGCCTTCTCGGGCAATTCGTTTGTCTTGGGTGATGAAGTGGATGGTACGACTTCTTTGCGGAGACTTTTTTTGGTCAAGGAGGCTTGCTTTTCCAATAAAGTCGTTGGCTTTGTTGAATTTTACAGTCCAACCGATTCCTCCCTCGATGGGGGAGCGGTTTTCCGAGATTTCATGCCCGTAGAGTGGGTATCCGGCTTCAAGCCGAAGACTATCCCTGGCCCCTAATCCAACAGGCTGTAAACCCACGGGCTTGCCAATTTCCTGTAAAGATTCAGCCAACTTTTGAGCGATGTCAGGAGGGCAATAGATCTCAACGCCATCTTCTCCAGTGTAGCCCGTTCGACTGATAATGGAGGGGGTATCCAGAATGTCCGTTTGAAGAAAAGAAAATCGTTTTATTTCTGTCGAGGTTCCGGGGCGGAGTTGATCCATAATCTCCATGGCCCTTGGTCCTTGCAGTGCAATTTGAGCATATTTTGAGGACTGGTTTTCGACTTCACATGGTGTGTTATGCAGGTGCTGATGTAGCCATTCTCCCAGCTTGGTCATGTTGGCTGCATTACAGCAGAGGAAAATTTTGTCATCAGCCAGTTTGTAGAGAATGAGGTCGTCTACGACACCCCCATTTTCCATACATGCAGGACTGTAAAGTGCTTGTCCTTCCTGGATGGAAGTAAGGTCGTTGGTGAGCAAGGAATCTAAGCATTTCGTTGCATGAGTTCCGCGGATGAGAAACTCCCCCATGTGGCTGACATCAAATAGGCCTGCTGCTTCCCTGGTGGCTTTATGCTCTTCCAGAATACCGGTGTACTGGATGGGCATCTGCCAACCTGCAAATTCTACAAACTTGGCACCGTTTTGTTTATGAAAATCATATAACGGGGTTTGTTGCCCAGTTGATGTGCCCATAGCGATACGATCTCTGGAATAGCCGTGAACGTCTCCAGCTAGAAATCGAGGAGTCCGCCTCCTGAGCTGGGTGGCGGGGGCGGGGGCGTTGTTGCAGGTTGTGGCTGGCCAGGTGCGGTTCCCGGTGTAGCAGGTGGAAATGCGGGTGGTGGAGGAGCCACAGGAGTTGGTTGTGTCGGGGATTCGACCGGTAAGTTATTCACTCCGGGGTTAGAGAGGTCCAAATTGTTAAGGTCGGGAATTGTGGCGGTGGCAGGAGCTGGGGCCACGGGTGTCGTCGCTGGGGGGGCGGGATCAAGAGATAGGTCATCGAGTTCGACAAAATTGAGGTCTACATTTGCTGCAGGAGTGGGTGCTGTTGGAACAGTTGTTGGCGGAGCGGTTGAGGTTGTCGCAGGAGGCGTCACACCCAATGCAGGTGCAGGGAGGAGAGCGGGTTCCGGGGCTGGGGGCTCTTCATCTTCCAGGATCGGGCTTCCTCTGCGACGGGATTCATCCTTATAATATTCGATGATCTGGCGGGTAACGTACCTGTGCTCTTCGATGCTGATCAGGCCCTCGGCAAGGTGTTTATCCAGTTGCTCGGTTTTAAACAGCATTTCTTTGAGTAAGTCAGGTCCAGCAATGTCAGGGACCAGCTCATGCTCAAGTTCAACCTGCAAGGGGTTGGGCCCAAGACGATTGTAGTATCCTCGGGACTCCATCGGGCCGATTTTGATAAATGGATCGAGCTTCATATCCAAGTCTGGTCCGATATATTCCACGTAGGGTTTGTAACCGGATTTCTCGAAAGTGATCTCGTAGGTACGATTCGCTCTCAATTGAGCACTGAGGGGAGTCTTCCCGACAAATGCACCATCAATGTAGACTCGGGCTTCAGCAGGATAACTATCAATCCCGACTTCTTGACGGAAACCGTAGTTTTTTGAGGGCTGCGGGCTTGTGCAGCCTACAAGGAGCAGAAGGGCAATTCCTAGGAAGTTTTGTGCCAGCTGGATTTTCATTCGGGGGGATTGGGAGTTGATGTTACAGCTCAAGGGTATGAAGGGTTCGGTCTTGACCTGTCAACAAAGGAGAATCTAAAGAGGGTTGACAAATCCTTTTTCGCAAAGCGCTTAGAAATTTGTTTTTTTAAAGTGTTGTGTGAATGTGGATAATCAATGCAAACAATGAAGAAATCTAGAAAATTCTGGGAGGGTCGGTGCCAACAATGGTTAGTTTGGGGTGAGAAATGAGTGACTTTTGGAAACTTGTCATCGCGGTTTCGTTCACACTTGGCGTTTCAGGCATCTGTTCGATTCTAGAGGCGATGATCCTGAGTACTACGGCCTCCGATATCGAATCTCTTCGCCGTAAGCATGCTATCCTGAGTGAACGGCTTGCTAAATACACAGAGGAATTGGAGGAGACTTCTTCTGCGATTCTAACTCTCAATACGATCGCCAACACTTTAGGGGCTACCTTGGTGGGTGGATTGGCTCAGACCATTTATGGAGAGAAGAGTTTGTTGTGGTTTTCAGTTGGGTTGACGGTGGGGATTCTATTGTTTTCTGAAATTCTCCCAAAGAATGCCGGCGTCATTTATAAACGGGGGCTTCAGCCTGCTCTCGTGCCTTTGCTGGGCGTCATCCGTTGGTGTATGGCTCCGTTATCCAAGGTTTGTTCGGTAACGGTCAGTTTGGTGATTCAAAAAAAGCCCAATGATGCAGAGGCCGAAGATGAGATTATTCTTCTGGCTGAAAAAAGTGCCAAAGAGGGGACTCTTTCAGTTTCAGAGCGGGACATGATTTCCAATGCATTGAGCCTGGACGAAATTACGGTGGGTGAAATCATGACGCCTCGAACCGTCATGATGGCCTTTCCGCAGCATTACACGGTGAAGGAGGTTTTACAGCGCAATGAGAATAATATTCCCTTCGCACGGTTGCCGGTTTACCAGTCCAGCATAGATAAAGTTGTGGGGATCATTCGGCGCAGAGAGATCCTTCTGGCAATGGCAACAGGACAAGCCGGGAGAAAAATCGAGGAATTTATGCAGTCACCTACATTTGTGCCTGAAGTGGGGACGGTGGATGAGGCCCTGAAAAGTTTGCAGGCCAACAATCAACAGTTGGCCGTGGTGGTCGATGAATTTGGTTCTACTGTTGGAGTTCTGGCCTTGGAAGACATCTTTGAACACATTCTTGGGCAGGAATTTTATGAAAAGGATGATCCAGCCGAGGACATGCGGGAATTAGCCCGGCAAAGGCAGGATGAAAAAGCGGGCTCTTCAGAGCAGCAAACGCAGTGAGGTTTCCGCATCTGTTCTTGCACTGAACTGGATCGCTAGCCAAATAAAGCGCCATGTCTTACTTCCTGGCTGAAGCTACTTCACATTGGGTTCACAATCTTGACCCGTTTCTTATTCAGTTTAACGATAATTTTGGTATCCGCTGGTATGGCTTATCCTACCTGCTGGGATTTCTTGCTGCCTACCTGTTGTGGCGAATGTACTACAAGAAAGGGCATTCGCCCCTGGCTCCAGAAGATCAGTCCAATTTGATCACTTACATCATTCTTGGAGTATTGATCGGGGGGCGCCTGGGTTACATGTTTCTCTACGAGGCCGGTCGCGAAGACCTGGTCGAGAGTCTTGGTAATGTTTTTTTGGTTTGGAAAGGAGGCATGGCGAGCCATGGAGGCTTTCTCGGTGTAGCCGTTGCTGTTCTCTTATTTGCCCGAAAGTACCGCTTTAATCATTTTTTAATTGGTGACTTGATCAGTAGTACGGCTCCTGCAGGACTGCTTTTCGGGAGGTTGGCCAATTTTATCAATGGGGAACTCTGGGGAAAAGTCACCAATGTGCCATGGGCAGTCATTTTTCCTGATGCCAAAGATGGAATGCCACGTCACCCCTCCCAACTTTACGAAGCCGCAGGTGAAGGGCTCTTCCTGCTTTTGTATGTCCAGCATCGAGTCTGGCGGAATAAAGTGATGCAGAAAATTCCCGGCCAGCTCACCGGTGAGATGTTAATTGGTTACTCCATTGCCCGTATCCTTTGTGAAAGATACCGGGAACCGGATTTTGAGGAGGATCTGGTATGGGGCATGAGCAAGGGGCAACTCTACTCATTGGGGCTGATTGCAGCAGGCGTGGTCATCATCGTGTTGGCCCGTAGCAGGGCTGCCAGGAAACTTGCCGCGACAGGAGGACCTCAACCGCCTTCCTCGGATCAATAACCGGGGCCTTGGAGTAGGCTGCGGAGCTGGACCTGAAATTCTTCCACATCCTCTTCCGGAGGCTGATACCCAGGTTCCGGTGGCTCCAGACCAAGTTGCCCCATCGGATCAATAAACCATTTGGCAGTTTTGCCATCACTGAATTTGACGGTTCCGCTGGCCGCATATCCAGGCTGAATGACGGAGTCTTTCTCAACGGTGACTCCACCGTCCTGTTGGTCATCCAATGCGTCCAGTGGTGCATCCGGGGGGAGTTGATCTTCCTGCTCTTCCTTGGAGGGAGAATTCAATTGAAGGGCAAGGTCGCTGACCAGAAACCGGACATCCATGAAGGTGAGGTTTGCATTCAGTTCGTCCTTCAAACGTTTTTGAATATCAGAGAGACCTAATCCTTCTGCTACCCAGGCACTGACTTGCTCTTTTTGTTCAGGTGTTAAATTAGCCATGATGGAATTTGTGTATCAAGAAGAGACGACAGAGGTAAGCTGGTTTTCCAAAAACTCAACTTTTGATCGTACTTCTTGTTCCAATTCCATACGGTCATCCACCGTCTGGCAAGCATGATGGACAGTTCCATGGTCTCTCCCTCCAAACGCATCTCCGATCTCTTTGAGGGAGTGATTGGTCAGGCGACGGCTGAGGTACATGGCGATCTGCCTGGGGAAAGCTATGTTCGCCGGACGCCGACGACTGTGCATATCCTTGAAAGAAAGGTGGTAATGGTCCGCCACTTTTTTCTGGATTTGTTCGATGCTGATGGTGTGACGGGCTTCTTCCTGAAGAATGTCCTGTAGCAGTCGCTCCACGGAGGGAATGTCCATCGAACGTCGGCCCAGTTGGGCAAAGCTGGCAACTCGGGTCAGGGCACCTTCCATGCGACGGATGTTTCTGGTCACACGTTGGGCGAGGAACTCCAGCAAAGATGGGTCCAGATTCATCTTCATCGCATCCGCCTTGTTGTTGAGAATTGCAAGGCGGGTTTCCAGATCGGGTGGTTGGATGTCGACCGAAAGCCCCATTTGGAACCTGGATACCAGACGACTTTCCAGTTTTCCAATTTCATTGGCCGGCCGGTCGCTGGATAGTACGATCTGCTTACTGGATTCGTACAGGTCGTTAAAGGTGTGGAAAAATTCTTCCTGGATTCGTTCCTTGTTGGCAAGGAAGTGGATGTCATCAATCAGCAGAACATCCAGCTTGCGGTATTTTTCACGGAATTGCTTAAACGTGCCTTCCTGAATCGTGTGGATAAATTCGTTGGTGAATTTTTCAGATGACACGTACTTCACACGCAATTTCGGATGCTGCACATGAACTTGATGGGCGATCGCATGCATGAGGTGTGTCTTTCCCAGCCCTGTATCTCCATAGAGAAATAGCGGATTGTAGGCCTGAGCTGGTCCATTCGCCACAGCTTCACACGCGGCGTAGGCAAATTCATTATCCGGACCTACCACAAATGTGGAGAAGGTTTTGTCATTATTTACATTTCCGAGACTCTTGGTTCTGCTGGAGGAGCCGATGTGAGTAGGCTTTGCCTCAGTGATGTCTGGTATACTGGAGTCAGGAGTGGGGGATAAGTCTTCCAGGCGATTATTCAGAGATGTCGACGGAACTAGCTCTTCTGCTTCGACGATTTTGACCAGGCGGTTTAGCCCGGTTACGTTTTCAATCGCACGTTGGATAAGCCCCAGATAGTTATCAGTCAGCCAAATGGCGGCAAAAGGATTTTCCGTCTGTAGAAGAATCTGTTCGGTCGTTTCACCCATGTAGGTGAGGTCTTTGAACCAGGTATTGAAATCATCCGCAGAAACCTGACTCTGAATTTCTTCAATTATTTCGCCCCAAATGGTCGATGCTGTCGAATTTGCACTCATTGCTTTTCGTGTACCTCCTGGTGGTTTATTCACAACTGCTCAGAAGCAGGCGTAATGGGCTGGATGAGACAGCTTGGAGCTGGTGTGTGACAGCAAGTGGCTTCGATTGGGTTAGGTGACAGATATGTACTCTCAGAGGGGCGGGTCATGTTAGGGGGAATCAGCGTGTAATCAGCTTAAATGCTGGGGTTAAGGTCAATCTTTTTAGAGAAGAAGAGGGAGAAATTTTAGGTTACAGGTTGGTGTCGGGGAATGTTACGCTCAATATTTGGAAGCCAAACATTCGTCTGAGCAACTCCATGCAAGCGGGTTTCCCCATGCACTTGCAAGGTGAACTTGCTCACATGTTATTCACACCCCCCTGAAGATAACTTTTTTCAAAAAAAGTCTTGTCAAAATTTCTTGGGAAAGTGTACCCCCACAAATCCCATTAATAGACGATTTTTGACTCCTCAAAATCAGGTTTTCCAAATCAATAATCCAAATCTCTGTTCAAAAAACAGGTAAATCGGCATAGGGAATTTTTTTTGAACATCATGGTCCGAAGGATGTCATTTGAGTCAGAGGTCGAAGTTTTCTCCCAAATATAATTTCCGGCTTTGCGGATCATTGATCAGGAAATCACTGGTTCCCTCCCGCAGTATGGAGCCTTCATATAGCAGGTAGGCACGGTCAACAATACTCAGTGTTTCCCTTACATTGTGGTCGGTAATGAGGATGCCGATCCCTTGATTTCTCAGGAGAAGAATCAGGTTTTGGACTTCGGTTACACTGATCGGGTCGACTCCGCTGAAGGGCTCATCCATCAGCAGAAACCTGGGCTCCTGCACCAATGCTCTGGTAATTTCCAGGCGCCGCCTTTCGCCGCCGCTTAGAGTAAAAGCCTTCTCTTTGGCCAGATGGGTTAGATCCAAGTCCTCCAAATGCTTCTGAATTCGGAGTTTTTTCTCTTTGCCTGAAATTCGAAGGGTCTCCACCACGGCCCTGATATTCTCCTCCACTGTCAGCTTCCTGAATACCGAAGCTTCCTGCGGAAGATAGCCCATTCCCAGGCGGGAACGTTTGTGCATGGGCTTTTTGGTGATATCTTTATCACCGAGAAAGACTTTCCCCTTTGTTGCCTTTACCAACCCAACCAACATGTAAAACGTGGTCGTTTTTCCAGCACCGTTTGGGCCGAGCAAGCCAACAATTTCGCCGGACTGCATCGACAAATCCACGCCTCGGACCACTTCTTTCTGGCCGTAACGCCGGATGAGGCTCTGTGCTTCCAGGGTTATTGCTTCAGCAGACATGCTGAGAAATTTTTAAATAAGGCAGAAGTTAACCTTCCTTCTTCTTTCCATTTTTTCCACCGACTCCCAGATCCGGAATCTGTGGCAAAGTAATGCTGGGGCGGCGGGCACGATTGGGATCGCTCTCCACTTCCACCTTTTGTTCTCCCTGATAAAGAGTGATCCGCCAACCCGTAAGAATTCCATCCTTATTGGTGACAACCGGCGATTCCATTAAAATGACTTTGCCTACCTGTGGATGAATCTCCGCCCGGCCCGCCGTCGCAATACGGGCTTGTTGAATGATACGAACATTCCCCATCGCTACAATTCGCTCAATTTTCCCAATCGGAGGCGACCCTGGCTTCGGCGGTTCAGTGACCGCTTTTGGCGCCCTATCTTTATCTGCATAGACCTCCAGTTTTTCGCAGGTGGCGACCATGTTAGTCGCTCTCACTTCCACATTTCCTGTAAACAAAAAGTGGTTGTCCTTTTCCCCACTGACCATGACCAGCTTGTCGCTGAAGATTTCGGTCTTGGGTTCCAGTGCCTTTTGGTCGGTCAGATCCAGGGCCGGTTCATGAATGGTGGATTTTTGCCCACCGATCAAATGCACGGATACCGTACAGAAGGTAAAAAGAAGAGGATTAAAAAAACTTGAGAGTCTCATTGAAGGTCACTTTCACACGTTGTTGGATTTCTACTGTTCGGCGTTTCCCGTCCCAATGCCAGTTCTGGCCAGTAATCCGGAAATGGTCACCGATAATTCGAAGGGATTGATCGCCCTCGGCCCGATTGTCCCGGAGATGGACTTTAGCCACCGGGCTGAAGAGATCTGTCTCCACATTGCGGTCACCATTACCTCCAAGAATTTGCAGCTGCATCTTTTGAACCAGTGCATTTGCATCATCCACATGTTGCAATTGCTTGCCTTTGAGAACCCAGGAAGGAAAACCGTCCTCACCAAAGCCCGGTATAGTAAAGTCCTTCAATGGGGCTCCCAGTTTGATTTCTCCCAAAGCAGCCACAGGTAACCCGAACAATCCGAGTACCCACAGAAGAGGGAGTTGATGCAGCAGCCGTTTCATTTGCCTCGATTTCTAGACAAGCCAGTAAGCAAATCCAATACACATGGATTTAGCAAGTTCCTTCATCCATTACTTGGAAAGCCAGAATTCGCCTCCCCATAAACGGAAATTCTCAATTTTTGCTGACCATTTCCAGAATCTGATAACTCCGGGACACCATTTCCCGTGGGTCTTCCAGCAGATCACTGGTTGCCATACTATTATCAAATACCTGCTCGATGATCAGAGTTCCCAGTTCCTCATTGTCATTACGCAGGGAATTCAGGTTGTGGATCAAGGAATGGCGAGGATTGATCTGGAATTTAACCGGAGGCAAATCAGGAATCGATTCCCCACCATCCTTATTGATTGCCTGCATCATGCGACGCATGTTGGCTGTCATCGATTTATCTGCATTCAAAATACAGGCCGGGCTGCCAACCAGGCGATCACTGGCCTCTACATCCGACACCTTCTTGTCCAGTTTCCCGGAAATCCATTCGCA
>CAYSOI010000116.1:0-2942 GCA_964432425.1 uncultured Opitutales bacterium
GGAAAACCTTGTCAGCAACCACAATGGGTGAGGACACGCCGCGACCCGGAATGTCTGTCTTCCAGAGTACATTTTTGGTGGTGCTGAACTCTGTCGGGATTGAGGAGGCTGCGGGAGCAATGTTGTTTCCCGAGGGTCCACGCCACACTGGCCAGTCTTGAGAGTTTGCGTGGCTTCCCTGAGAAACCAACTCCTCCTGAACTGGCTTCGAGCTGTTGTCATTTGTCTTCTTACAAGCTGAAACGCTGGTGGCCAGTGTCAGTATCCATATCGATATCAATGTTTTCATCTCAACTTCCTATTGGATTGTTCCGTTACACTGGGCATGACGCCTCTGCTCTGATGAAAGTGAAATCCTATAACTTGGATTTCGCCAACTCTACCAGGTGCTTTTCGGTCTTTCCGGTGCGGGTTTTGGCAATGTGTTGATAGACCTTTTTGGCATCTGCTCCTTTGAGCTTTTCTGCGAATTGAAGGGTGAAGTGGGCTGCTTTGTTACGGGCAAAGCCTTGTTCCTTTTGTTCCGCTTTCAGGTAAGCATCGATCGTACTTTTGTCGGCGATCTGGACGAGTCCCCACATGGCTAGGAGGCGGCAGTGTTCGTCTTTGTCACCGAGAGCTTTGAGGAAGGCATCTTTGCTGGCTTTGTCGGCGAGTTCGGCAAGACCATGGAGTTGGATCTGGCGAAGTTCTGTGCTCTCCGAAACCTTGGGCAATGCGGCACGGAATGGCTTCACGGCTTCTTCACCACCAATGGCCAAAAGGGCTTGAGCGGCATCATCGGCAATGCCTTCCACGGTCAGGAATTTTCCGATATGCGGGATGACTTCTTTGCCTCCGCAGACTTGGATCTGGCGGATGACAAAAGCTTTCACTGCATCCGGATGTTCATCGGCTAATGTTGACGCCAGAGCCTCGGCGTAGGCCGCCCGTTTCTTTTGATCTTTGGCTGGGATACGAATGGCGACGGCGTGAATGGCATGTCGTGCCTGGATGTCGGCACCGGGTGCCTGTTCAGGATCTTTGAGCAGAGCGACCAGACCTTTGGCGGCTTCCGCAGGTTTGGCTATCATGGCATCAATCGACTTCTCCATCGCATCTTTGTCGATGTTGCTGAGGATCTTGCGTTTTTCTTCTGGTAGTGGAAAGGCGGAGAGTAGTTTCTCTATATTCATAATGAGGTTCTTTGTGCTTGGTTCTTCGTTCTTGGTTGTTGTGGTGTGGTATGGCCCAGTTTGGTCCTTGGGTATTTCTGTATTTGGGTCCTTGGGTACTTCGATATTTGGGTCCTTGGGTATTTTACAAATGCCAAGGGCTTCTCATGGGGACGTCGATGTAGCGATTGGCTTCGGCGTCGTTGACGAACTCTTCCTTGTCGGGGTCGTATTCGAGGACTCGGCCCAGGCGGATGCCGAGGTTGGCTAGGTGGAGGATGCAGGCGGCGCGGTGGGCGGCTTCGGGGTTGCCTCCGGCGGGTTTGCGTTGTTTGACAGCTTCGGCGAAGGACAGAAGTGGTTCCGGATCGGGCATTTCTTCGACCTTTTTGAGTTGCTCTTCCGTTAGCAGTTTGGGAGTCACTTGCACCCCTTCGCTGCGGTCATACCTTGGTCCCCATTCGGTGCTATCCATTACGAATTTGAAGCCGTCGGCATAGGTCAATTCCACCCATGCCCACATGCCGGTCACTTCCGGGTGAGCTGGCGGGGCGTAAGCTTCAATGCGGACTGGGCTGGTGTCGTCTTTGCCGTGGAGCCATTGCATGGGGTCAAAGTGGTGCTGTCCCATGTCGCAGAGTCCACCGCCTTCGTAGTCCCAGTAGCCACGGTGTGTGCCGCCGACTCTTGGTCCATCGTAAGGTTTGTACGGGGATGGTCCGCAGTAGAGATTCCAATCCAGGTCAGCGGACCAGGAACGCGGTGCGAGGCCTGGACGTCCACTCCATTGATGAATCTTGAGTCCGCCTTTTTTGATGTGCACTCCAGGGTTTGGGTCCAGGATGCCACTTCGCATGATCTTGTGGACGAGTTTACCATTGCTGCTACGGGATACTCCAAAGCGTCCAAAGGTGCCGATTTGGAAGATGCGGTTGTAGCGGTCAAAAGCTTCCACCACCTTGCGACCTTCCTTGATGAATCGGGTCATGGGTTTTTCACAAAGCACATCTTTGCCTGCTTCGGCAGCGGCGATGGAGATCAGAGCATGCCAATGGGGAGGGGTTGCAATGGCGACCAGATCGATATCCGGGTTTTCCAGACAACGGCGAAAATCTGTGTACACCTTGGCCTTGATCTCCTGGTCCTTGGACCCTCGGTTGGCAAATCCTTCCGCCCGACTCTTTTGCACATCACAGGCTGCCACCAGACGGGTTGGCAGGTCTCGGATCAATTGACTGTGAGTACCGGGACCACGTCCACCGCAACCAATCAGGGCGGTTCCATAAGTTTCACTGGGAGGCGTGTGTCCAGGACCGCCGATCACATGACGCGGGACGATCTGGAAGGAGGCAGCCGTAGCTGCAGAGGTTTTGAGGAATTTTCGACGTGTAGTAGGGTTCATAAGTGCCTTGGTTGTTCAGTTGGGTTAAATTCGCAGTCGTTGGTCATTCTGTGAGGAAAGACGGATCAGTTGTCAAAACGCCAATAATTTGTTTCTTCAGAGCTATCAAAATTAGAAAACTAACAGTTACATGTATAGAGGCATCATCAGTTTTTGCATTGTAAGTTTCTTGGTTACGCAGATTTCTGCCGAAGATGGTATCGATGTCTTCTTCAAACAACATTGTGTGGAATGTCACGGATCTGAGAAACAAAAGGGGAAATTGCGGTTGGATACGCTGAGTTCTCCCTCGGAGGATAACAAGGAGATTTGGGAGGTGATCATGGAGGTATTGGATGCTGGGGAGATGCCACCGGAGAAAAAGCCTCAGCCGAAAGCTGTGGATG
>CAYSOI010000116.1:3042-10530 GCA_964432425.1 uncultured Opitutales bacterium
TTGGATGCTGGGGAGATGCCACCGGAGAAAAAGCCTCAGCCGAAAGCTGTGGATGTGAAGGCGGTGTTGGCGAAGATTACGGAGCGGGTGGCGGCATTGGAGCCTGAGGTGCCAGGGATGCGGAGGATGAGTCGGTTTGAGTACCAGAATACGATTCAGGATTTGCTGGGAGTGGATGTGAATGTGGCGGACATATTGCCGGAAGATGGTCGAGTGGATGGGTTTGATAATGTGGCTGGTGGATTGAGCATTTCTTCTGTGTTGATGGAGCGTTATCTGGATGCGGCGAATCTGGCGTTTGATGATGTGATTCGGAGGATTGAGCCGCTGCCGGCGGAGACCCGTCGGTCGGTGTTGATGGAGGACAAGTCGAACATTGGATCCGTGAAAAAGAAAAATGGGGGAGTGCTGGAGCATGAAGGTGCGTTTGTGGACTTCACTCCGGGGTGGCCGCCTGCCCGTGTGGATCAATGCCATCCAATTGAACCGGGTTTCTACAAGTGCCGGGTGGCGATCTTTCCTTACCAACCCAGTCAGAGGACGATTGCGGTGGCCATCTATGTCGGGGAGATGTTTGGGACGGGGAAGCGTAGATTTATTGGTAACTACGATGCTACAGGGACGCCGAAGGATCCGAAGATCATTGAGTTTGATGCCTGGTTCAATCCTGGGGAAACCATCCATGTTTTGGCTCGGGTTTTTCCGGAGCATGTCACTTGGCGGGACAAACATGAGCCGCGTCCGGGTGTTGGGATTCTTTGGGCGGAAACTTATGGGCCTACTGACCAGAGCTTTCCTTCTGAGCCGCAGAAACTACTCTTTGGTGATACTGAATCGCAATCCATGGTGCCAAAAGAGAACTTTTATTTGCGACATCGTCGGGGGGTGAAGTTGCATCATGTGGAGTCCAGCAAGCCTGCTGAGGATGTGGAGCGGATCATACGTGACTTTGTTCCCAGGGCCTTTCGGCGACCAGTTGCCGATGCGGAGATCGAACCTTTTCTGAAGCTGGCAATGGATCGTCTGGAGAAGGGGAGAGCTTTCGAGCAGGTTGTTCGGGCAGGTGTCTGTGCGGTGTTATGTTCGCCACAGTTTCTTGTCCTCAATCGAAATGAAAAGGTGGATGACTATGAAATGGCGTCCCGGTTGTCCTACTTTTTGTGGTCAAGTATGCCGGATGAGGAGTTGTTGAATCTGGCGGCGAAAGGGGAGTTGAAGAAGCCGAAGGTGCTGCGTGAACAAGTGGGGCGGATGATCAATGATCCCAAGATCGAACGGTTTGTGAACCATTTTACAGACTTGTGGCTGGACTTGGATGAGATTGATTTCACCACTCCGTCGAAGAAGTTGTATCCGGAATATGATGAGCTTCTTCTTCATGCGATGTTGGGAGAAACCCGTTCCTTTTTCCGGCATGTGTTGAAGGAGAATCTGGACGTAAATCATTTCCTCGATTCGGACTTCACTTTCCTGAATGAACGTTTGGCCAAGCACTATGGAATTGAAGGTGTGAAGGGACATGAGAAGTTTCGAAAAGTGCATTTGCCGGAAGGTAGTGTGCGGGGTGGGTTGCTGAGTCATGCCAGTGTTCTGAAAGTGTCAGCCAACGGTACGACCACTTCACCGATTCTACGTGGTGTTTGGGTGCAGGATAAGATCATGGGGCGTCCGCCTCAGCCTCCACCTGCTGGAGTTCCGGCGGTGGAGCCGGACATTCGTGGAGCGACGAGCATTCGGGATCAGTTGTCGAAACACCGGGAGAATGAAGCCTGTGCACGGTGTCACGCCAAGATTGATCCTCCTGGCTTTGCTCTGGAAGTTTTCGATCCGATTGGTGGGGAGCGGAGTCGTTATCGCACACTTGGCAAAGGTGATCCTGCAGGCCATAAATTGAGTTATCGGCTGGGTTTGGATGTGGATGCGTCCGGAGAGTTGCCGGGAGGTGTTGCCTTTGAGGATTACATTGGATTTCGAAGCTTTCTGGTGGATCACAAAGAGCAATTTGTTCGTGGTTTGGCCCGGCGTTTATTGGTCTACGGAAGTGGGCGTCCTGTCAGTGCCAAAGACCAGAACACTTTGGACCACATCGTCAACCAATCCGGCAAGTCAGGAAATGGTTTTCGCACCATGATCGAGGAGGTTGTGCTGTCCGAACTTTTTCAAAAACCTTAATATCCGAATTTCAACAAAAGGAATACTCATGAATCGTCGTACATTTCTAAAAGCCGGAGCAGTGTCCCTGGGATTGCCAGTCCTGTCCTGCATGACACAAGCGGCCTCCAAATCTGGTGAGAATCTTGGCACTCGAAGGATGCTGGCGATCAATGCTCCCTTGGGCTTTCATACTCCCAATCTATTCCCAGAGAACGCTGGGAAGGAGTACGCGGCAAGTTCCTACCTTGAACGACTGCAGGAAGTGCGAAATAAGTTCACTGTGTTCTCCGGTCTTATGCACCCGGATGTCGATGGCGGACACAGTGCGGAAAGTAGTTTTCTTACCGGGGCAGCACATCCAGGGCATCCGAGTTTCCGTAACTCGATTTCTGTGGACCAGTATGCCGCGGAATTGATCGGCCATCACACACGTTTTGCCTCTCTTGTACTGAAAGCTGGCAACCATGGTTTGTCGGTGACTCGTTCTGGGCTTCGAGTTCCTGGGGAATCCCGGCCATCCTACATTTTCAAAAAGTTGTTTCTGGAGGGTTCAGAAGCAGAAAAAGCCAAGCAGATCCAACGAATCGAAGATGGGCAAAGCATCATGGATTTGGTGCGGGATCAAGTGAAGCAGGTTTCCAAGAAAGTTGGGCGGGAAGATCATGAAACCTTTGAGCAATATGTGACTGGTGTTCGAGAGTTGGAACAGCGTTTGGTCAAAGCGGAAAGCTGGGCCAGGAAACCGAAGCCGAAAGTGGACCGGAAACCACCTTCAGACATCAATGAACGGGAGAACTTTACTGGTCGTATGGCTTTGTTCTACGACATGATTTTCCTTGCTTTGCAAACCGACTCCACCCGCCTCATCACCTTGAATGGACCCGGCGGCAACCAAGTGGTTTCCCTCAAGGGTGTGGATGATGGCTGGCACAATCTCAGTCACCACGGCAAAGATCCCGACAAGATCAAGAAACTCGCCATCATTGAGCAGGAAGAGTTCCGTCTCTTCGGGGAATTTCTCAAACGACTTGATGGAGTGAAGGAAGGCAATGATACCTTGCTGGACCAGACCGCGATCCTTCTCGGGTCGAACCTCGGGAATGCCTCCAGTCATAGCAATACGAATCTCCCGATTCTTTCCGCCGGTGGCCACTTCCAGCACGGCCATCATTTGGCCTTCGACCCCGAGAATTCTCCACCTCTCTGTAACCTTTTCGTCTCCTATCTCCAACACCTCGGAATCGAGGCCGACGAGTTTTCCACTGGTAAGAAGACCATGTCGGGGTTGGAGGTGGGATAGGTCGTATAGGACGTATAGGACCAATAGTACCTATGAGTGCCTGTCTTGCCAATCGATTGGTAAGATAGTTGTCCACGCTCCCTTGTTTCGCTTTAGGACAGAGGTTTTCAGAGGTGCCCTTAGCTTGCATCCCAATGATCATGACTGAACTCATTATCCCGGAGGGATTACAGCGATTAGCGTGGGGTTGAGTGAGGAACGAACGATACCCCATGGAATGGAAAACACAACCATGCACCCCGGAGTGGGTGCCAGCAAGTTCAAGCCTGCAGTGATGCTGGGACACCTTTCAGGGTCCAGTTTTTGTTCGTATTCCTACCCCAGGTATCGCTTCGCTCGACCTGGGGCTACAGGCTGTAATGCCTCCGGCATACAAGGACCATTTCTGCGTTGGCGGAAACCTGGGAGCCTATGAGTTGACAACTTCAGGATTTGAGGGGTATCTTAATAAACTAAGCTAAACTAAC
Organism: uncultured Opitutales bacterium; assembly: GCA_964432425.1. GTDB lineage: Bacteria > Verrucomicrobiota > Verrucomicrobiia > Opitutales > JABJCN01 > JAYPDO01. The sequence continues at coordinate 6,964 of CAYSOI010000116.1, forward strand.
CTAAGATGATCTCCGTAAACACACATGAAGCCAAGACTCGGCTTTCCGAGCTTTTGATGAAAGTGGAACAGCAGCAGGAACGCGTGGTCATTTGTCGAAATGGAACTCCTGTGGCTGAGCTTCAGCCTTGGGGTAAATCGACTGATCCACTACGCCAGAGTCCAAAGTTGAAAAAGGTCGTTTTCCATGAAAATCCGGTGTTGCCACTTGATGAATCGGATTGGCCTGAAACTTCAAGGTAGGGCATCATGTTGTTGTTGGATACTTGTACTTTGCTTTGGCTTTGCTCAGATCAAAGCCAACTCTCACAGTCTGCAAAGGACTCTATCAAATCACATCCAGATTCTCTGTTTGTGTCTGCAATTACAGCCTTTGAAATTGCTGTGAAATGCAAAAGGGGAAAGCTGGAGCTTCCCATGCCTGCTCAAGACTGGTATGAATTTGCTCTCGAATTCCATGGTATTCGAGAACTTCCCATCAATGGCAAGGTGGGCTTGGCATCCGTCCAGTTACCAGACCATCACAATGATCCCTGTGATCGAATGATCGTCGCAACAGCCTCATTGCACCAGATGAAGATCCTCACATGTGATAAACACATCTCACAATATAATGAGGCCGAGGTGATTTGGTGATCGTATTGGCGGACAAAGATCCAGCAATCACTCGAATTCCAATGATAATTACTGAACTCATTATCCCGGAGGGATTACAGCGATTAGCGTGGGGTTGAGTGAGGAACGAATGCTACCCCATGGAGTGGAAAACACAACCATGCACCCCGGAGTGGGTGCCAGCAAGTTCACGCCTGCAGTGATGCTGGGACACCTTTCAGGGTCCAATTTTTGTTCGTATTCCTACCCCAGGTATCGCTTCGCTCGACCTGGGGCTACAGGGCTGTAATGCCTCCGGCATAGGAGTTGGATGAAATCCAGGACCTACTTTTCTACCTCACGATCTTCTGGAATTTCTCGACGTGTTTGGCTGGTAGTTGTTTTGTAAATTTGCTGACCAGGGCGAAGGTCACGGCATTGACGAGGATGCCGATGGCGGAGACGTGGATCTTGCTTTTGAGGTCGCTGGTGAAGTTGAGTAAGCCAGTGATGTTTTCTTTTCCAAAGATCATTTCGGGAAATGGCCCGAAGAGGAATACGGTGAAGATGCCAACAGTGAGGCCGGTGATGGCTCCTTGGCGGGTTCCTTTGTTGAGGTAGAGGGCATCAATGGCGAGGGGGAGAAGTTGGCTGGAAAAGGCGATGGCGAGGAACATCAGTTGGGTAATGAGGGTGAGGGGATTGAACCCTTTGGCATTATTGCTGATTTCTACAAAGAGAACGGCACAGAGTGTTGCCAGAATGATGACCAGCCTTCCGAACCAGGTCTTTTCTTTTTCCGAGGCTTGAGGGCGGATGTGGCGGTCGTAGAGATCTCGGGTCAGGATGGCACTGAGGGCATGAAGGTTGCTGTCGGCGGTACTCATGGAGGCGGCCAGTACGGCAATGAGAATGAGGGTGACAATGAGGGTTCCGGTCGTCATTCCGAACACTTTGGGCACGGTGTGCTGAGCCATGACAATGACGGCTTTGTCGGTATCGGATGTGGATGCACCGAGAGCTGGGTTGGGATAAAGTTGTTTTTCGAAATCAAATTCAGTGCCGGGAGGTGCTTTCTCCACGATTGCCTGTTGTTCGGGAGTGTATTTCCATTCGGGTGGAAATTCCACTCTGGCACCCAGAGCAACCAGCATGATTCCGAAGATGAAACAGAAGGGGAGAACGATGGCAAAAGTGAGGGCACTTTGGCGGAGAGTTTTGACGGATCTGGCTGCGTAAAACCGCATCCATTGTCCCGGTTGAATGATGGCTCCCAGGGAGGCGAACAGGCAGATGCTGAGCATCATTAAAGGTGACCATTTTCCGGTGGCTCCGGGTAAGCTTTGGGCTTTGTCCGGGAGTTGACTGATGGCATTGAAGTAACCGCCCTGACTTTGGAAGTAGAGCACTGTGGCGAGACCGGCGACCAGCATTCCGGAAAGCAACAAAACGCCTTGGATCACATCGGTCCAGGCAACCGAACGCATGCCGCCGATCATGACATATGCCATGGTGAGAAAGGACAATGCCCAGACGCCCAGGCGAAACATGTCATACTCTGCTCCAAAGAGTTGGACAGGTGGTGTGTCTGGAAAGAGACGTTCGGCAAGGTAGCCTCCCGCCTTGATCTGCATGATGACATAGGGCAGCACGTAGAGGGCTCCCGTCAATGTGGCCAAAAGACGGACGGTTGTTCCACCGTAGTAATCCCCAATCAAGTCTGCCGGAGTCACGTAGCCTCTGGCTTTGCCAAGTTTGTGCATTCTGGAGCCAAGAAGGTAGATGCCTACACCTCCGACCGTCAGGTTTAGTGCAAAGGGAACAAAGGCGAGGCCATCCCTGTATACGGTTCCAGGAATGCCAAGTAAAGCGGCACTGGAAAACATGGTCGCCATGATGGTCAGAGACGTGACCAGCGGACCTTGCCCACGGCCTGCCAGGTAGTAGTCCTCTTCGGTGGCTTTTCCTTTCTTGTATCCCAGTACACAAAGCCAGACCAACATCAGCATGTAGATCCCCAGCAAGATGTGAGGCAGGTAACCTCCGCTTGCGTCAGTAGATCCAAGAAGAAAAAGAGAATCCAACATCATTCTTCCCTTTCATCGTTGGGCTGCCAGAGTTTCCTGGAGGTCATGTAGATGGATATGGCCAAGACCAGAAACCAGAAAACCACCCATGCGTAAAGTTTCGCAACTCCCATCCAGGTTCCCGGATTCTCCGCATCTGGAGCCGGGCTCACGAGCCCAAGTCCTGGACCCGCTCCCATGATGGTGCCGAGGATGATCAGAAATGTGAGGGTTTTGGCGAGGGAGGTCATTGGGTTTTGTTATGCTTTAAACGAAGCAATATTCTTTCGCTCATGCACTTCATCACGACTCAGCCTATTCATTGCTGTAAAGCCTGTGTGAGTATCTCTGATTCTTTCAATTCCTGATAGAAGGGATTCATGATCCGTGTTCAATTCCAGCAACATAGATTCGACTGCTTGATTGATGAGTTCAGATCTTGTGGCGCCAGTTTTTTCCGCTTTGGTTTTCAACGCCTGATACAGATCTTTCCTTAGGTTGACCGTTGTGCGTTTTTTCTCTTCTGAGTTTTTCATCCCTTTTTAGAACGCAATTGATCCTATGCTGTCAAAATAAAGAAGGTTGGTGGGCTGTGCTTCTGAAGAATGCCATGCAGCAGGCTTCATGGCACGAAAGCGGCAGCAGGCTGCCGCAGTCCAAGGCGGGCAAAGCCAGAAAGGGGAAGTTGTGCAAAGCACTTTGGAATGCGGCAGCCTGCTGCCGCTTTCATTCGCATAGCCTGCTGAGCGAAAGGATGGACTACTTTCGGTACAAGCAAAGGTTGTCGTGATGCGGGGAGTCGAGACGCTTGATTCTACTTTGGGAAAGATGAAGGCCTTTGGGGTGGAGGTCGGTTTGGAAGCTGATGAAGAGGCCGTCGGGGGGGAGGATGCGGAGGATGTGGTTCT
>CAYSOI010000117.1:0-10428 GCA_964432425.1 uncultured Opitutales bacterium
TGAGTCGGCGGGCGATGTTGCGTGTTGGTGGGTTAGCTCCGTTGGGGCTGAGTCTTCCCGCGTTGTTGGCGGGGCAAGGAAAGGCCAAGACTTCTGGTTCCTTTGGAAAGGCGAAGCGTTGCCTGATGCTCTTTATGTGGGGTGGGCCCAGTCATATTGATTTGTTTGATATGAAGCCGGATGCGCCGGAGGAGTTGCGGGGGCCGTTTAGTCCGTTGAACAACACGCCTTCAGAGGCATTGATTTCGGAGTTGATGCCGCATTTGGCCAGTGTTTCGGACAAGATTGGATTTATTCGTTCGGTGACACATTCGGACAATAATCATTCAACTGGGGCTCACTGGATGCTTACGGGGCATAAGCATCCGTTATCGCGGGAAAACTTTGGTGCCCGGCCTTCGGATTTCCCCAACATTGGTTCGGTTGTGAGCAAGCTTGCACCAGGAAATGCGGATTTGCCGAACTTTGTAGCTCTGCCCGAAGTCATAGGCACGACAGCGGGGTTTGTGACTCCGGGGCAGAATGCGGGATTTCTGGGGCGTCGTTTTGATCCATTTGTGGTGGATAAACATCCCGATGACCCAAACTTTGCCGTGCCGAATATGTCTCCAGTGGAGGGATTGAGTCGGTCAAGATTGAAGAGTCGGGTAAACCTGAGTGAGCAATTTGACAGCTTTCGGGGTGGACTGGAAAACGTGATCGACATGGCGGATTTGAACTCGGTCAATCAACTCGCCATTGATCTGCTCACATCTCCCAAGGTGGCGGAAGCATTTGATATTGAAGCCGAAGGTCAGGCGGAGCGGGAGCGTTATGGCATGCGAACTTTTGGGCAAAGCTTGTTGCTGGCACGTCGACTGATGGAATCTGGAGTCAAACTGGTGACTGTGTACTGGCATCGAGACAAGCCGGGCGTCGACACGACCTGGGATACGCACAAGAATAACTTTACCGGGCTGAAGGATCGTCTGGTTCCCCAGGTGGATCAACCGGTTGCCCATCTACTCAATGACCTGGAAGACCGGGGGATGCTGGAGGACACACTCGTGGTTTGGAACAGCGAATTTGGCCGAACTCCGAAGGTAAACAAAAATGCAGGGCGGGATCACTGGGGGCGATGCAACACAATTTGGATGGCGGGAGCGGGTGTTCCCGGTGGGCAAGCTTACGGGAAATCCGATAAGATTGCCTCCGAACCCGTGGAGTATGCGGTGTCCCCTTCCGATGTGGCCGCCACCATTTATCATCTACTGGGGCTCAACCCGAGTTCCTTCTATTACGATGCCCTCAATCGCCCGATCCGGTTAGCCGAAGGCGAAGTTCTGCACAAGTTTCTGGGCTCTTGAGCGAATCCAACACCCCGGCCATTCCGCAGTGTATTCCGAAATAGTCTTGACCATTCCGGAATGATTCTTGTTTCGGCGCAGACTGTTTTGTCACAGTTTCCGTAATTTCCTACTTTGCAGATTTGAATGAGGCCCATTCGTATTCCCAAAGGCACTCCAGGCCATTATCATAGCGGCATCCCGGATTCGGGCATTGCGCCGTACATGTTGCAGCAAATCCAGCAGCAGCCGCAAAGGGTGATCATTCTGTTGGATAATAAGCTCAGTGACTTGGAATACACAGCCCGGGAGTTGGAGTTTTATGCTCCGCATGCGGAGATTTTGCCGCAAGTGCACATTTTGCCGGATGCTCCGGAGGTCGATGTGGAGAAGGATCGTTTTTTTGACATCCAGTGCGACCGCATCAGTACACTCACTCACTTGCTGAATTATCACGAAGAATCGATAAAGGATCCGCTCATTCTTCTGGCAACCCCGACCGCTCTATTTCAGCCCTGCCCTACCCCGGAGTTTCTCCAGCAACGGGAAATCCATCTCAAGCAGGGGCAGGAAACTCCTTTTGATCAGCTGACTCAATCCTTACACGACACTTTGGGATATTACAACGAAGCGGTTTGCGAAACTCCGGGAGAGTTTGCCGTTCGGGGCGGGCTGATTGATGTCTACCCATTGAATGCCACGGCACCGGTACGAATTGATTTTTTTGGAGATGAGATTGAGCAAATCCGTGTCTTTGACCCGACTTCTCAGCGTACGCTGCACGATGTGGAGGAAATCACGATTGCAGCAGCTCCAGAAGGGGAAGATTTGGAGCGTTCACCAGATGCACTGGACTACCTGCCACCGGAAATTCTCTGGCTTGTACACGAACCGCATCGGATCGAAACTGATCACAACCGATGGTTTCAGCATCCCGAAAAGATCAAAAATGCCCATCGGGATTTCCGTGACATCTTCGACCGCAAAAACCTGCACAATGATACCTGGATGGCCCTGGCGGAGCTGGAGAACACCTCGCGGCTCTTTGAACACATTTCCAAGCACACCCAACACCGTGCCCAGCCCGCCAGCACCTTTCATGTAAATCTCGCCACCCGGCACGATGATGAGGACATTCTCGATCAGGATGAGTTTGAGACCCTGCACCAGCAACGCCACGACTTTCTGAAGGAAATCCTCTACTGGCAAAGAGAACGGATTCACACCCTCATTGTCTACCGGACTGAGGCGGACCAACGACTGACGCAGGAACTCATTGATCAGTACCCGGACCTCTCCGATTTATCGCCGGACTTTATACAAGGAGACATCCATGAAGGTATCCGCATCCGGGACCGGCATTTTCCCGAGACTTTTCCCGCCTTTCGCCAAAAGGGCGAACATGGAATCGCCTTCATCAGTACCGATGACATTCTGGGAAGACAAAAGACCAAGCTCCCCGGCTACCATCGCCGCAAACTCCCTCAACACACACAAATTGATCACCTTCTGGATTTCACAGAGTTGGCGGACGGCGACCCGGTGGTGCATCTTCAGCACGGGATTGGTCTGTACCGTGGCATTCGGCACATTCAGCTTGGAGGCGAACAGGAGGAAGTCATTACCCTGGAGTTTGCCGACGAAACGTTTCTCCATGTTCCCCTGCGGCAATCCCATTTGCTCACCCGCTACGTGGGCTTGGCCAAGACGGCCCCGAAACTGGGCAAGCCCGGTTCCACCCAATGGGAAAAAACCCGAGCCAGAGCCGAAAAGGCAGCTCTCGATTATGCCGCCGAACTTCTCCACTTGCAGGCTCAACGACAAGTCGAAGAAGGTCACGGCTTCGGTGCAGATCACCCATGGCAGGATGAGTTTGAACAAGCCTTTCCCCATCGCGAAACTCCAGACCAACAAAAGGCCATCGACTCCGTGCAAGCGGACATGCAGGAAATCCGGCCCATGGATCGGTTGATTTGTGGAGATGTGGGCTTTGGAAAGACGGAAGTCGCGATTCGGGCCGCCTTTCGGGCAGTGATGGGCGGAAAGCAAGTGGCCTTTCTTGCCCCAACAACCGTTCTGGCTCAACAGCATTATCGGACCCTCAAGGATCGCTTCACCGGCTATCCCATCCTCATTGAGCAAGCCAGCCGATTCATCACACCTGCAAAAATCAAAAAGAACCTGTTATCTTTGAAACAGGGCAAAATCGACATCGTTGTGGGTACTCACCGATTACTCAGCAAAGATGTGGTATTCAAGGACATCGGGCTGTTGATTGTGGATGAGGAACAACGTTTTGGAGTGCAGCACAAGGAGCGAATCAAACAACTTCGTGCTCATCTCGACATCCTGACTCTCAGTGCCACTCCCATTCCACGTACTCTTTACATGGCCTTGGCCGGAGCACGGGATCTTTCTACCATTGAGACTCCTCCCCGCTCCAGGCTGCCCATTCAGACTTTCGTAAAACCCTACAACAAAGACCTCATCAAAAAAGCCATTGAGCACGAAACGGGCCGGGGTGGTCAGGTGTTTTACCTACATAACAAAGTCAAAAGCATCGAAAGCGTGGCGAGACGCCTGCGGGAAATGTTTCCGAAACTTCGGATCGCAGTCGGGCATGGCCAAATGGCAGAGAGGGATTTGGAAACCGTGATGACGGAGTTCGTGGAAGCCCGCTATGATGTACTGGTCTGCACAACGATCATTGAATCTGGCCTGGATATTCCAAATTGCAACACCCTGATCATCGAAGGTGCAGACCGCTTTGGACTTTCCCAACTCTATCAGATCCGGGGCCGAGTCGGTCGATTCAATCGACAGGCCTATGCCTATCTTTTGCTGCACAGGGACACCCAACTCCGGGATCATGCCCGTAAACGACTCGCTTCCATTCGCCGCTACAATCAACTCGGGGCAGGTTTCCGAATCGCCATGCGGGACCTGGAACTTCGCGGAGCCGGCAATCTGCTGGGAACACAACAAAGTGGCCACATTGCCGGCGTTGGATTTGACCTGTATTGCCAACTCCTTCGCCAAAGTATCGCCAGTCTCAAAGGTGAATCTGCCGCCACCCAAATTCGGGCTGGAGTGAAACTCGACTTCGTCCATTTTGGTGAAAGCCATTCTGAAGTGGCTCACAATCAGGCCACATCCAGCAAGGGCTTCCAAGCTCTAAAAGAAGCACATTTGGAAGACACCCATGTGCAACCCATCGAAGCACTGATTCCGGAAAGTTATATCGAGGATGCTCACCTTCGCATCCATTTTTACCGCAAACTGGCGACCTGCCCCGATAACGCTTCCCTGAAATCCATTAAGGAGGAACTGGTCGACCGATTTAAAAAATACCCGACGGAAGTGCAGGCTCTTTTATTGACCACGGAAATCCGTATTCAGGCTGAACAAAAAGGCTTCCTGCGGGTCGAAACCGATGGGAATCGCCTCAAATTACGCCTTCCCAAAGGCAGCTCGGAAGACTATCTCCTCATAGGAAAGAGGTTTCCACGCTTGACCAGCAGTCGCCCTCTACCCAGATTACGGGAAATCCTAAGGAACGTAAAAAAGCTCAAAGTATGAAAAAGGCACACCTATTGCCACTCCTCCTCCTGGCACCCGCCCTCCTGTCCAATCTTGTGGGACAGTCGATGATACCCAGTTTTACGGCCGATCGATTTATCCCAGGAGCTACTCCACGAAACAGCATCATCGCTGTGGTGGAAGATGAAATTATCACCGAGGAGCAAGTCCGGCGCATCATGCTGCCTTCCATGCCCTCCCTGATCAAACGTGCCAAAACCAAGAAGGAACTGGACATGCTGACCGCCCAACTGGTCAACGACATTGTCCAGAAACTCATCGATGATATTTTGATCGTCCACAATTTTAAGGAAGAGGGTTACCAAATCCCCAAAACTGTCATCGAAAACCAATACAAAGCTGCCATTCAAAGGGAATTTGCCGGAGACCGTAGCCGCTTCCTCAGCTTCCTCAGAGACCAAAGCAAAACGGTCCGCGAATACCGTGAAGAACTGGAGAGGAAAATCATCATACAATCCATGGCCTCCCGAATGCGCCGTACTCAGGCGGAAATCAGCCCGGAGAAGATTGAAGAGTATTACCGCAACAACAAAGTGTTCTTCTTTCAGGATGAAAGCCTACACCTGAGCCAAATCACGCTCATCCCTCACACCGATGCCACCACCGAGCAACTTCTCCAGACCGCGGCACGAATTGTTGGCCGTCTGGACCGCGGTGAAGACTTTGCCAAACTTGCCCGAATCCACAGCCGGGATGACCGCCGCAAACAGGGTGGAGATTACGGCTGGATCAAACGCCATGACCTCCGCAAGGAACTTGCCAACCTCGCCTTTACCCTGCCGACAGGTCGCCATAGCCAACCCTATGAATTAGGAGGTTACGTCTTCATTCTGAAAGTGAATGAAAAACGAAACGAAGGCATTCAACCCCTGGAGGAAGTTCGTCAGCAAATTGAAAATCTCCTCAATGACGAAGCCGCCAGAGAAGCCCAACGCACTTGGTTGCTAAGGCTCCGCAAGAAGGCTCACATCAAGTTCTTTTAGTCGCTGATCAGGAAACAGGGAGTTCAGGAGTCTGTTGCTAAACCAGGGAGGCAATCCACGAGCTGAAGAAGCTCAGTAATCACAAGATCCGGCTTCAGGTTTTTACAGCGTGGGTCATCTTTGCGAAGCCGCAGAGAACGGGAATCTCCGGCAAACAGTGCCGTGCGGAATCCAACCTTTTTAGCCGGATAGAGATCTTTCAGACAATCGTTGCCCACAAAGAGAGTTTCGTGGGGAAGGATGTTGTGGAGTTCCAGAAGGCATTTGGCGGAGGATTCAAACATGCTGATGCCTGGCTTTCCTTCCAAGTATTCGTAGGAAAACGCAGTTAGGCAGGAGGGAATCCCGAGAGACTCCAGGGTTTGACCTGTGTAATTCTCTATGAGGTATTTGGTGTAGAACTGAGCATTGGAAATGATGCCCGACTGTAGGCTACTGTGTGCCATCTTCAGGAGGAGTTCACTTGCTCCGGGCATAAGATCCGTAGGATTCGTCCAGACTTCATACCAGGTCGCCAGTTGTTCGGTGTCTTCCTCAGAGGCATCCACCCCCGAAATTTCTTTCACGAAATCCCGCCAAACTGCACGAATTTCCACTTCTGGATACTCCACACCAGCATTGCGGCGAATGTCCTGATGCCGTTTCAGTGTTTGCAAATAGTGGTCATGCAAGTCACGGGAGGAAACCGTGGTGGAGATGCCGACCTTGGCAAGAGCTCTGGAAAGGGTGTTGAGGGATTCATCGGGGTCTTCCAGCTGAATGTCGCCGGCAGAGGAAATCAGAAGTGTACCATAAATATCAAACAATACTGCCCGAATCTCCGGCAAGGAATGAAGAATGGGTTGAGCATCTGTAGGAAGGGGTTCGAGGTTTGTGCGGTTTCTGGAAATAATCCCTGTGGTGATTTCGGTCTTAAGCATGGTGAGTAAAGTGATGTTGGATAGTTTGAATCGTAGGAGCCTTCAAGCTGACAGTGTCGTTGTCACCAAACTGTTTCACAACCGATGCAAAAGTGCAGATTGACAGTAGTGGGGATCTCTGGAACTAATCTGAGGAATAAGTTATGAAAGGTGCATTAACAGCGTTTTTTATCATGGTCTTTGTCTCGGGAGCCGGAATGGGGCTAGCCTATACTCTCAACGAGGATGTGAAGAAGAATATAGACAATTTGTTGGGATACACAACTACCGAAGAAGTTGCCCAGCAAAATGAGCCCGAGCAAAAGGAACCAAACCAAGGGCCAGAGGAACCAACCGAGCCCCCCAAGACACCAGCCCCCCAAGAACCAAAGCCGGCTCCTCCTCCAATGATCAAAGGCCCCTCCTATCTGGATTTTAAACACGACCCGGATAAGGCCCCTGTTCCCCAACCATTAAGGGGGGAAATCATCAAAGTGCCCGCTCCCGTTGAGCAGGCGATTGTTCGCCAATATCCCTTCAAACAATTCCCCAGCCTCGTGAATGCAGTCGACCAATGGAAACGCATTCCTGGAAAAATCCTTCCTCTGGAAATTGTCGCAACCAAGGAGATCTTATTTAAATTAGCCAATAGTGGGGAGGAGGCGGTGACTCTCACCCATGAACCCCAAAAGCCATTGTTTGCCACCTTACAACGTGGGAACATGCTGGTGGTTAGCCCACACAAGACCTCAAAATATGAAGCCATGGTCCCCTTGTTTCAGACCAATATCAAGGATGTGGTAGGCAAACTCTACAATCGGAATGTCAACGCATGGTTTCGCCACACTCTTAAGTTGAGAAATGATGCCCGTGCCCGCTACAATGCAGGAATGCCCGCCTTTGCTGGAGGCCCGAGCCCTGCCCCCACACCACCAGCACCAACTCTGGCCGTTGCAACTCCCAGTAGACCCTCCACTTCCGAGGCACCGGTTATGAGGAAACCCGGTGGCCCCGTAGACCCTGCATACGGCCCTATGCCCAGAATCGACGGCAAAGGAGCAGTCCTCTGCGCAGCCGCCAGTATTCAAAAGAACGAATTGAGAGATTGCCAATTACAGTTTGTGCAGAGATGGGGAGTCCCGCAAAAGGCGACCCTTGGCGGCAAAAAGATGTGGGTCGTGGAAGTCGGCTATCAGGTAGATTCCATTTTTGGAAGATTTCCCCAGGAAGCCAGAGCCTACATTCGTAATGAAAAAGTGCAAAAGTGGGAAGTTCTGGATGACTGAGATTCATCCAATTCCTGAATTGTTTCTCTGGAATGAATCGAAATCCACATTGAGCCTCAAAAAAACAGGAAAAAGGTTTGCCTAACTGGCTTCGCCGCCTTTCCATCCGCCCCCGAGATTTTCGAAAGAATACACACCTATGAATATCCACGAATACCAAGCCAAAGAACTTTTTGGGAAACACGGTCTGGCTGTCGCTCCAGGAGCCGCAGCCAGCTCCCTTGAGGAAATCCCTGATGCCCTCGCCTCCCTACCAGATGGAATCCCTCTGGTAGTGAAAGCTCAGATCCATGCCGGAGGACGCGGGAAAGGGACATTTACCGATGGATTTCAGGGAGGCGTAAAGCTGGCAGACAACAAGGCCGAAGCTGAAGAGCTCGCCAAAAAAATGCTGGGCAACACCCTGGTAACCAAACAAACGGGACCCGATGGGAAACAGGTCAACACCGTCTATTTCACTGAAGCCTGTGACATCGACAAGGAGTATTACCTGGCCATTCTCATGGATCGTGCCACCTCTCAACCCGTCATCATCGCCTCCACAGAAGGTGGGGTAGATATCGAAACCGTTGCCGAGGAAACTCCCGAAAAGATCATTACCACAAACATTGATCCTCTTCTCGGCCTTCAAGCCTACCAAGCACGGGACATCGCTTTTGGCCTGGGCTTCGCAGGCGATCAGGTCAAGCAGATGTACAAGCAGCTTATGGGCCTCTACCAACTCTTCTGGGAGAAGGACTGCTCCATGCTCGAAATTAACCCTCTGATCACAACGCCTCAAGGAGACATTCTGCTTCTCGATGCGAAGGTGAATTTTGATGCCAACGCTCTCTTCCGCCAGAAAGACATTGTCGAGCTTCGGGACATCACTGAAGAAGACCCCAAGGAAGTCGAAGCCTCCAAATACGACCTTAACTACATTGCTCTGGACGGAAATATTGCCTGCATGGTCAATGGAGCCGGGCTGGCAATGGCCACCATGGACATCATCAAACATGTAGGTGGAGCACCGGCAAACTTCCTCGACGTAGGCGGAGGTGCCACCGAAGAGCAAGTCACCGCCGCATTCAAAATTATCGTCAGCGACCCCTCCGTAAAAGGCATTCTCGTCAACATCTTCGGAGGAATCATGCAGTGCGACATCATCGCCAAAGGAATCATTGAAGCCGCGAAGAATGTGGAAATCAATGTACCTCTGGTCGTACGCCTGGAAGGCACCAATGTTGAAGCAGGGAAAGCCATCCTGGAAGAAAGCGGGCTGGCCATTACTTCCGCGGATTCACTCTCGGATGCCGCTGAAAAAATCGTAGCCCTGGCCGGAAACAGCTGAGCTACATCAATTCATAACACTGAAACTTTTCATACAAGAAATCTCTTTTAACCAATGAGTGTACTCGTAAACAAAGACACACGACTCGTCGTACAAGGTATCACAGGAAGCGCTGGAAGCTTTCACGCCAAGCAATGCCTGGATTACGGCACCAATATCGTAGCAGGCGTGACTCCCGGTAAAGGGGGCCAATCCTTCGAAGAAAAAGTACCCGTTTTCAACACCGTACAGGAAACTGTGGAAAAAGAAGGAGCCAACGCCTCCGTCATCTTCGTCCCCCCACCCTTCGCGGCAGACTCAATTCTGGAAGCCATTGATGCTGGCATCGAACTCATCATCGCCATCACAGAAGGCATTCCTGTCCGTGACATGGCAAAAGTGAAGAAAAAGCTCAATGAGAGTAATGCCCGCCTGATTGGTCCCAATTGTCCGGGCATCATCACTCCAGGAGAATGCAAAATCGGGATCATGCCCGGCTACATTCACAATCCTGGAAAAGTCGGGATTGTTTCCCGTTCCGGCACTTTGACCTACGAAGCCGTCTGGCAAATCACCAAAGCCGGTCATGGCCAATCCACCTGTATCGGCATAGGTGGTGACCCCATTAACGGCACCAGCCACACCGATGCCATCAAACTGTTCAACGATGACCCCGATACCGAAGCCATCATTATGATCGGAGAAATCGGAGGTACCGCAGAAGAAGAAGCGGCCGCCTACATCAAAGAGAACGTAAAGAAACCCGTGGCGGCCTTCATTGCAGGAGTCACGGCACCTCCAGGACGCCGTATGGGACACGCTGGAGCCATCGTATCTGGAGGCAAAGGTACAGCAGAAGCCAAAATCGAAGCGATGAAGGATGCCAACATTTCCGTTGCCCCGACACCTTCGGATATTGCCAAAGCTTTATTTGAAGTGTACACTCCGTAGCGTCTTATCTGATTAATAGAAAAAGATAACCTTTTTCCTGAAAAGCTCCTGGTGTGATTCTCCAGGAGCTTTTCT
>CAYSOI010000118.1:0-1547 GCA_964432425.1 uncultured Opitutales bacterium
CCAAACCGGGAATCGTCTTGAAGCCGTTGATGAGGGTGGTGAGGTCGTTGGGGAGACCTCTGGCGAGGCGAAGTTTTCCGATGTCGAAGAGGGTGTGGAGGATGGTGCCCATCATCATGGCGGGGTCAACGGGGTGGGAGGCGGGTTCGCCATTGCGTTTGTCGGAGGAGCCGATGACTTGGCCCATGCGGAGACCTCCGCCGGCGAAGGCGAGTGTGCCGAGTCGGGCCCAGTGGTCGCGGCCACCTTTTTTATTGATGGTGGGGGTGCGTCCAAAGTCTCCGGTGACGACGAGGAGGACTTTTTCGGAGAGTCCGCGGTTGGCGATGTCGGTCAGGAAGGCGTGGAGGGCTTTGTCGAGGGTGGTGCCAAGCATGTTCATGCCTTTGACCATGCCGGGATTGTTGCCATCGGCATGCATGTCCCAACCGGCACTGTGGACGGTGACAAATCCAGCTCCGGACTCGACGAGGCGGCGGGCGAGAAGCATCTGGTGGCCAAGGGTGGACTTGCGGAAGACTTTGTGGCCGATGGGCATGTCGCTGGTGTCGTAGAGTTCGATGAGGCGGCGGTCTTCTGTGGAAAGGTCGAAGGCTTCGGCGGCACTGCCCATGAGGAGGTCGTAGGCCCGTTGATGAAATTGGTCGGCAGATTCGAGCTTGCCGGAGGCATCCATGTCGCGGCGGAGGCCATCGAGAATGTGAAGGAGATGGCGGCGATCTTCAAGGCGGCCTTCGGGAAGGTTGAGCTGCATGTCTGCGGCCAACCCGCTTTTGGAAGAGGGTTTAGAGCGTCGGGCTTTGGAAAGTGCGGGGTCCGGTTGCCCAAGGATGTCTCCGGTTTCAAATTGATAGGGGGCGAAGGAATTGCCGAGTTGGCCTGGCCAGGAGCCTTTGATGACACGGGCTTTTTCTTTAGTGTACTGGCCGTCAATTTCTGGAGAGACCAGGAGTTGGAAAGTGGGCATCCCGGTTTGCTCATGGTTGGCTCCACGAAGTTTGGCGTAGACGGAGCCGATGCTTTGCCCAGCCATGCCGTTTCCCTGAGGATCTGTGCCTCCGGAAAGAACGTGCACATGGGCTTGTCCATGGCCGCCAATGGGATGATTAAAGGAGCGGATGATGGCCATTTCGTGAGCATGTTTGGCCAGAAGGGGAAAGGTGCCTCCGAAGGTGACTCCGGGAAGGGTGGTCTTGACCTCGCCGGTCATGCTGGAGTAGGGCGAGGGAGCATCCATGTTGGGGTTGAAGGTCTCGATGTGGCTGGCACCTCCGGAGAGATAGAGGAGCACGACCGCTTTGTCCTTCACGTAATCTTTCCCAGTTTCCAGAGCGTGAGCTTTGCTGGCCAGAAGCCCTGGGAGTTGAAGTCCGGCAAGCCCTAGAGAACCTACTCGGAGAAAATCACGTCGGTTTGTGCCGGAGCAATCCCGGTCACCAGGGCTGGTTTGAATCGTTAACATAGAACTGGAAAGGAAACAGAGTAGATATTGTCACACCAATATCGTGAACGATCTGAAGTTAGACAAAGTGTATGGAATGGCGAAG
>CAYSOI010000118.1:1647-10401 GCA_964432425.1 uncultured Opitutales bacterium
GAGTGGGGAGTTATTGTAGGGTGGGCTTTAGCCCGTTATTTTCTTTGTTGCCCTGCTTGATACAACGAAGCAGCGATCTCTGTTCAATTTAAAGAAGATTGGATATGGGAAAGAGGGGCTAAAGCTTATCCTACTTTGGCGTAAGTTGACTACATAAATTGGACGGCCGGAAGGACCGTCCTACAATGTGCGAATTTTTGTAGAACCGATATTCTGAACTCTTAGGAACATTTGGGTAGCGGGGCGAGGTCGGGCTTTACGAATTGGGTTTTGGCGTTGGGGTGTTGACGTCTTTGAGGGGAATAGAAGAGGCGAAGGATGTATTTATTTAGAAGATGGGGATGGGTGTCGCAAAAGGAGTCTGCATCTGGGGTTGGAAAGGTGTCTCCGTAGGCGTCCATGGTTGCCTTGAGAATGTGGAGAAAGGCGTGAGTCGTAGTTTCGTTGTAACCTTGAAGCGGACCTTCGGGCACATTTCGGGAAGCGTTGTACTGTTGGATCCCTTCGCGAAGTTTCTCCAGTGCGTCGTCAAAAGAATATTTGCAGAGGTGAAGATAGGCAACTTTCACGTGAGCCCGATGCGTCCATTCTTCGCTGGGCAAAGTGCAGTCAAGAAATTGCCGGAACAAATCTTCGTCGTTCATGGCTCATTCTTCTTTTAAATCTCCAATCGCTTCCACCGGGCAACTTTCCAGGGCTTCCTGGCAATCTCCGATGTCTTCCGGGGATTCCGGCTGGTTGTAAACGTACGAATATCCCTGCTCATCATTGCGGCGAAAGAAGTCTGGTGCCAGCTCACGACAGAGGTCGCAGTCGATACATTGTTCGTCCACGAAAAACCGGCCCGTTATATTTTCTGGCCATTTATCTTCAACTTGTGCCATGATACTAAGGCAAGAGGGACAAACGGGATTTCCGCCGCGAGTCAAGTCAGCGGTCTTCTCTACGCTTGCCAGCCAACACTTCGAACCCATACTCCCCCATCCTTTTACCCCCAAAAAGTGAAATGATCTACGATCGCCCATACATGAGAGATGCGCAGCCCGCCTCGAATAGCCTCATCAAAATGCTACTCGTTGCCAACATAGCGGTATTCGTCTTTCAGTCGATTCTGGGAAAGCATTTTCCTACGGGAATTTTCGCTTTGCAAAATGACACCTGGTGGCGCCAACCCTGGTCCATTCTGACCTACAGCTTCCTGCATAGACCTGTAGGGTTTCCATGGCATATTCTTTTCAACATGTTGATGCTGTACTTCTTTGGGAAAGCCCTGGAGCAAAGTCTCAATACCAAACAACTGGCCACTTTGTACTTCGGTAGTGTCGTGGCTGGAGCCATCCTCTGGATCGCCACCAATGCCTCACAACCAGTCCTGAGCCGCCTGATTGGTGCATCGGCAGGCACGGTCGGATTCCTCATATATTTCTGTATCATCAGGGCCAATCAACCGATTACCTTCCTGTTATTTTTTGTTTTGCCCGTCACCCTCAAGCCCAAGTGGATTGCCTGGTTCACCTTCCTGTTTGCCCTATATTTCTTCTTCACTGAGGAGCTTCCCGGTAATGTCACATCGTCGAGTGTTGCTCACTCAGCACACCTGGGGGGTATGCTCGGCGCAGTTCTCTTCTATCGCTTTGCAATGGGCTACAAATTTTCCTTTTCCGGTTTTGGGAACCTCTCCACCCCCTTCGGCAAAAGCTCCACTTCCTCCGCTCAAAGAAAACACCGCCCTGTTCAACCCAGCAAATACACGGTCAATACGAAAGCCTCCAGAGATCATCTACAGAAGGAAGTCGACCGCATTCTCGACAAAATCAATGAACACGGCTTCGGTTCCTTGACTCAACAGGAAAAACGAACCCTCGATCAAGCCAAGGACGTCCTCAAACGCTGACCGCAATTCAACTCAGCAGAATCCTCACAAAGAACGAACACACCAAGAAAGAAGATTGCACCAAATCTACACCTACACACTATTATTTTGTTACCCGAGTACGAAAGTGGAGTGACAACCCCACACCTCCAGTTCGCTAAACTCCATTTACTTCCCCAATCAAAAATACTGCTTCAGAAACCCGGTAGAATGAAATATTTCTGAACTACTTCCCACCTTTTCCGACTATGACAAAACAACTCAGAAAACCCACGACTCAGGCAGCCTTGGCCCTCACCCTTCTTGGCCTGCTCTCGTTCTTCCTTTTGCCACAAGACACCGTGGCCCAGAAAAAAGAAGACGGCAAGACGGCTGCAAAGCTCTCCCCTACCCCCAAGATGGCTGGAGAAACCAAGTGGGTCTCCCAGGCACTGCAGCGCTACCATTATCTCAACCAGTCCATTTCCGACGTAGATTTCAAAGAATTTATCCGCTTCTACATGGAGCGTTACGACGGCTACCACATGTATTTCCTCCAATCCGACCTTGAAAACTTCGAAGTCCGGTTTGCCCTGAGCATGCACACCTATCTACAAGACGGCAGCCTGTTGCCCGCCTACAAAATGTTTGAAGTGTACCGAAAACGAGCCCGGACCCGCCTCGAATGGGTCTTTGACCGGCTCGACAAACCCTTCGATTTCACCACGGACAGTAATTACGAACCAGACCGCTCGGAACTCGATTGGCCCAAAAACACAGTGGACGCCGACAAACTCTGGGAAGCTCGGTTGACCTACGAAGTACTCAATGAAGTGCTTTCCGAGGAAGCAGCACGCCAGAAAAACAACCAGGACTCCGAAAAGGACGAAGACAAAGAAGAGAAAGAGAAAAAGGAAGAGCCCAAACAAGAGGAAGAGAAGCCTAAAGTGGCCGCCAAACCCGGTCAGCCTGACCCGGAAGTCCTCGAAGAATCCATCAAAACCATTCGCCGCCGCTTCGAACGCTGGGAGAAAACACTGGGGGAATATGAAGCATGGAACGTGCAGGAAACCTTCCTCACCGCCCTCACCAACATGTTTGACCCCCACTCCACCTTCATGTCCATTGACTCCCTGGAGGACTTTAATGTCCAGATCAACAACTCCTTTGTCGGCATCGGTGCCGTACTACAGGACGAAGATGGCTACTGCGTCATCAAACGCCTCCTTCCCGGTGGACCAGCAGAAGGCAGTGAAGAGCTGGATCCAGACGACAAAATTGTCGGAGTGGCTCAGGGAGATGACGAATTTGTCGATGTTGTGGACATGAAACTCCGCAAAATCGTAAAGCTGATCAAAGGCCCCAAAAATACCAAAGTTCGCCTTGAAGTCATTCCGGCTGGAGCGGACCCCGGAGACCGGAAAATCGTCTCCCTCATCCGGGATACCATCAAGCTCACAGCCAATCTGGCCAGGGCAGAAATTATTGAAGTCCCCCACAAAGATAAAGTGATTCCGATTGGCCGTCTGGACCTACCCTCCTTCTACGGTGGTGGCAAAGGCAAAAACTCCACCTCCGGCGATATCAGGGAACTCATCGACAAGCTCAAGGAAGCCGGGGTACAGGGCATGATCCTGGACCTTCGCCACAATGGCGGTGGCCTTCTCAGTGAAGCGGTCAAACTTTCTGGATTGTTCATCCCAACAGGTCCTGTCGTACAGGTAAAAGACACCACTGGCCGGGTGAAAAAGCACGTTGATCGCGACCCCAAAACCGCGTGGGACGGTCCGCTGGTTGTATTGGTTTCCCGATTCAGTGCCTCCGCTTCGGAAATTGTCGCTGGAGCCCTGCAGG
Source organism: uncultured Opitutales bacterium (assembly GCA_964432425.1). Lineage (GTDB taxonomy): Bacteria > Verrucomicrobiota > Verrucomicrobiia > Opitutales > JABJCN01 > JAYPDO01. Next base: position 5,354 of record CAYSOI010000118.1, read on the forward strand.
ACCACAACCGGGCCATCATTCTCGGGGAATCTTCCACCCACGGCAAAGGCACCGTCCAGGCCATTTTCCAAGTCGAACAGCCCTTCATGTTTGATTTTGGAAGCCCAAAACGCAGTGCCGCCAAGATTACCATTCAGAAATTCTACCTTCCCAGTGGCCGCTCCACACAGAACAAAGGCGTCCCCTCCGACATCATTTTCCCATCGGCAAACGAATTTCTGCCCATCGGTGAATCGGACCTGCCCAAAGCTCTCAAATGGGACGAAATCCCAGAAATTCCACTACAAAACCGCCCCAATTACCCCGAAAAGTCTGCCAAGCTCAATAAAGCTCTGATTTCCAATCTGAAAAATACTGCCGAGAAACACCTCAAAGATCTCGAAGAATTCAAATACCTGCAGGAAACCATTGATTGGTACAAGAAGCGCCGGGATCAAAAAACCTACTCCCTCAACCTGGAAGCACGTAGAGCCAAAGCCAAACGCGATAAGGAATATCAGGACGAACTGAACGAGAGATTAAAGAAACTCGCCAAGGACAACTACAAAGCGAAGGAAATCCTCCTCGAAGTCGCCGTTGCTCAGGGAGAAGAGCCCAAAGACCTGAACGAAGTGGATGAAGAAGACCCCAATTTTGACATCCACCTTCGGGAAAGCCTTCGCCTCATGGCCCAATGGATCGATCTTCGCACTGGCGAAAAGACTTCCAGCATCGCGGACACTAAACCGGACGATAAAAAAGAAATCTAAATAAAGGCAAAGGCATGGATACTTCACGGAGAAAATTCTTAAAAGGAGCCGGAGGAGTTTCCATAGCACTTCCGATCATGGAATCGCTGCCCTTGCAGGGGGCTGTTCCCAAACCTGCAAAACCCATCAAAAGGTTTGTATGTCTTTCCAACAACTACGGGATCTACGCCAAAGCATTTTTCCCTCAAGAAAGCGGTAAAAATTACGAAATCTCCGAGACCCTGAAACCTCTCGAACACCATCGGGAGCAGTTCACCGTGTTCTCCAATCTGGATCACGGCAATACCGGCGGTCACGCTGGAGTTCCGGTGCTGTTGAGTGGTGTACGCCCATTTCTTGCCGGCAACTATCCGGAAGGCAACATCAGCCTGGACCAGAAAATGGCGGAATATGTCGGGGCTCAAACCCGCTACCCTTCCCTCACGGTCAAGGTCAATGAAGCCAACTTCATCAGCTTTACCCGGACGGGGGTGCAAGTTCCCGCCATTGATCTTCGGCAGACCTACCAGGCTCTGTTCCTCCAGGATTCCAAAGACTCCAAAACACAAAAGGCCCAGCAATACCAACTCCATGGCAGCATTCTCGATGTAGTTCTGGAAGAAGCGAAGGATGTCCGCAAGAAGCTGGGCAAACAGGATCAGGACAAATTTGAAGAATACCTGACTTCCGTCCGCACACTGGAGCAGAAAATCGATTTGCAAAAGCCCTGGCTGCATCGTCCAAAGCCCCAAACCAATCATCCGGAACCCCAACAAGGCAAAGGCACAGAGCACGATCTCAAGGCGATGATGGAGTTGATCAAACTCGCCATCCAGACCGACTCCACCCGTGCCATCACCCTTTCTTCCGGTTTCAAAAGCGGCGACTTTGGACTTTCCGGCGGCTATCACGGCTTTTCCCACCATGGAGAACGGGAAGAAAATGTGAAGGCTCTGAAGTTGATCGAAAACAACATGATGCGGCAAATGGCCTACCTCATGGACATGCTCAAGTCTGAGGAAGACACCATCAACGGCGGTAACTTGCTCGACCACACCATGATCCTCTTTGGCTGCGGCATGGCAACCGGACCACACTCCACCAAGAACCTGCCACTGGTCATGGCGGGCGGGGGCTTCCGGCACGGAGAGCACAAAGTTTATCCCGGAGAAAAAAGCAACCGCATCCCCGCAGCGAACCTCTTGCTGTCGATGCTGCAAAACTTTGGGGCTGAAGTAGATCGATTTGGTACCAGCACCGGAACCCTGACCGGCTTGGAGTGGAAGACATGAACTTTCGCAGGATCCTTACCTGCTCGACCGTCCTGATCTTCAACTTCACCCTGCTCAACGGGAGTGTGGACAAGGACCTGGAAGGTCTGAAGCCCTTTCTCAAGCAGCACTGCATTGAGTGTCACGGCCCCAGGAAGCAGAAGAATGAGGTTCGGGTCGACACCTTGGGGACAGACCTTTCCGACATTCGGACTCTGGAGACCTGGCAGGAAATTCTCGACCAACTCAACCTCGGGGACATGCCCCCGGAAGAAGAACCTCAACCCAGCCGGCAAGAGACCGACCAAGTCATCCAAATCCTGACCGGACGACTCAAGCAGGCCTACGCTCAACACAACAGCACCGGAGCCCAAGCCGTCATCCGCCGCCTCAACCGGCATGAACTTCGCAATACCCTTCGGGACCTTCTTTATTTGAATGGTGCGGCTTATCGCCCTGGCCAAACTTCCAAGTTGGTCGACAACAACGGCAATGGCCGGGTGGAAAGAACTGGAAATGATCCCGTCCGCATGTTTCCTGAAGAGGAAAAAGAACATGGTTTCAGCAACATCGGGAACCGGCTCGTTATGTCCGACTTCCTTCTGAAGCTCACTCTAGGGGCGGCTCAGGAATCCCTGGATACCGCCACCCACACAGCACCCAAGCCCAATACCGATCCCCGCATCTTCGGGGCACACATTGTTACCGGGAAACAGTACGGACAGCAAACTCTGGAAACCATCTCCAGAGAATTTAATCCGGACTTCGACATGCTGGTCCAGGGCTACCAACGCTTTGGACGTTTGTCGCCCGCTGATTTGCGTGGCGGAGTGGGGACTTCCGCAAATTATCGCATCACTGTGGAAGCTTCCGCCCACAATCCCAACAATCCATGGCCGGAACTGGTCAAACTCGACCCCGAAAACCCGTTTCAAATTTCCCTCAGCATTGCTGACATGGCCAATGGAGGGCTGGCCGGGCCGACTTCTACCGTGCTGGCCAAATGGAACGTGCCCACCGATGGCAAGAAGCACCGATTCACTTTTGAAAACTGGATTGACCGGACCTGGACCCCCTGGGTCGGCTGGGAAGCTGGACCTTACGACAAAGCTTTCCGGGCCGAGAAGATTGTCGAGCAGTACTATCCGGAAAAATTCACTCCCCGGCCGGACAAAAAGAAGGTGGAGAAAGCAGTCTTCGAAGCCTGGCCACTGGATATGGCAAGGTTGCTGATGAAGGACGGGTACCAAGGCCCGCACATCCGCATCCACAGCATCCAACTGGAGCCCCTGATAAAAACCTGGCCCCCCAAAAGCCACACCACTCTTTACGGTGACGGGAAAGCCAAGCTGAATGTGGAAGAACGCATTCTCAACTTTGCCCGAAGAGCCTACCGTCGCCCCGTCCAAAAGGAGGAAGTCTCCCGATACATTCAACTGGCCAATTCATTGATGGGAGATTCAGAGATTGATGTCGGCGGCGTCATTGCCGACCTCAAATTCAAAGTCTACAAAGGCAAATGGCCCCGGTTGCCGGATTACAATAAGCTGAAACCCATCACAGAAGGAACTCTCGCCGATGGTTTGATCGACATCCGGGCGGCCAACATGCCAGACTTTTACAGCATCGTCTTTACCGGAAAGCTGGACGTCCCCACGGCTGGTGAGCACGAGTTTGCCTTTGCCTCCGATGATGGATGCCGACTGCTGGTGGATGGGAAAAAAATACTGGAGCATGATGGCCTGCACGGAGCATCATGGAAAAAAGCAAAGGTGCAATTGAGCAAAGGTCTCCATGATCTGCGTCTGGAGTATCTGGCTTATGGTCAGCCCAATAGCCTGAAAGTGTCCTGGAACGGCCCAAAGTTTCCCTCCACTCCCCTTTCCGCGGAGAAGAACCGAAAGCAAATGGTGGTGGCCAATCCCGACACAGCCAAAAAGATCAAAGCTCTCCAGGCCGCCTACATCGCAATTCTGTGCTCACCTAAGTTCCTCTACATTCAGGAAAAAGGAGCAGACCTGGACTCCTATGAAATTGCTTCGAGGCTGAGCTATTTTCTGTGGTCCTCCATGCCAGATGCACGGCTCTTTGAATTGGCACAAGCCGGTAAACTCAAGGACAAGGCCGTCATTCATGCCGAAGTCGACCGCATGCTCAAGGATCCCAAAGCCAAAGCTTTCGCCCATAACTTCACCGTCACATGGCTCAGGCTCGACAAACTCGGCAAAATGCCCCCTGAACGAGGAGGACCTTTCCGCTTTTACCACGACCGGAAAGTGGAGCCCATGATGGTGGAGCAAGCCGTGGCCTTTGTCTCCGATGTTCTGCACAACAATGGAAAAATCCGAACCTTTATCGACTCAGACTACACCTTCATGAACCAAACCCTTGCGGAATGGATTTATCAAAGAAAAGACATTCAGGGAGGAGCCATGAGGAAGGTGAAACTCAACGATCCCCGACGAGGTGGCTTGTTCACCCAGCCCGGCGTCATGACCGCGACTTCCAATGGGGTGGACACTACACCCATAGTCCGCGGAGTCTGGGTACTGGAAAACATTCTCGGCACACCGCCCTCACCTCCTCCTCCGGATGTGGAGCCACTGTCACCCGACCTTCGAGGAGCCAAAACCATCCGGGAGCAACTCGACATCCACCGCAAATCCGCCGCCTGCAACAGTTGTCACCGCAAGATTGATCCGATCGGTTTCCCCTTCGAAAACTTTGATCCCGTAGGAAGATGGAGGGAACAGTATCCCACCAAACCCCGCCTTCCCATTGATCCCTCAACCACCCTCTCCAACGGAACCCAGGTCCACGACATCGTTTCTTTCAAAAAAATCCTTCTGGAAAGAGAGAACGACATCGCCCGCTGCCTCACCGAAAAGATGCTGACCTACGCAACCGGCCGCATCATGGAACCCGTAGACCGCGGGGAAATCGACCGCATTGTGGAAGACCTATCCCGAGACGGGAACCACTTCAAAGAGTTGGTTCACCTCGTCGCCACCAGCCGGATCTTTCTCAAGAAGTGATCCAGACCGCTTAA
>CAYSOI010000119.1:0-10389 GCA_964432425.1 uncultured Opitutales bacterium
TAAGGTTTTGAGGGTGAACTGTGAGGTTTCCAGGCTGGTGACGATGAGGGTCTCGGATTCGAGATAGGGAGCTTCATTCACATCGGTTAGTTCAATGGTGATGGTTGCTGAACGTGGGGTATGCTGTAGATGATCATCGGTGACGCTGACGACCAATGTGTACTCAGGGCTGGTTTCAAAATCCAATTTCTCGGAGTTGGTGACGGTGATTTCTCCACTGCTTGGATCAATGGTGAAGACCTCTTCCATCGGGCTGCTGCTGACGAGTTCGTAGAGGAGTGTGTCGCCATCTGGATTATGGGCGGATAGGGTGGCGACGGTGGTGTTGTTGGGAGAGTTTTCTGGAAGGGTGAGGACGGCATCATCCAATGTTGGTGGGTGATTGCTGATGATGACTTCCAGGTCAAGGGTTGCGGAGTTTCCGTCGGTGTCGGTAGCCTGTAGTGTGAGAGTAGTGTTGCCGGAAAGATTGGAGGCGGGTTGTAGTTCCAGTCGGGAAGGGGAGGTTAGGGTTTGGAGGGTTTGAAAGAGTTCGGGGTCAGTTGGAGTCAGCAAGGTGTAGGTGAGTGCAGAATCCGGGTCCTGCTCATCTTCAAAAAGAGGGGCCAGTTCAATGCTTTGCAGAGCGGCGTTAATGGAGATGTTGAGGGGGGCGATACCGATAGCGATGGGTTGCCCCGAATTGCCAGGAGTGTAGGTCATGGTGACATCCCGGAAGGTATTCATCTCCAGGTCATCTGCGGAAAGGCGAAGCAGGAAAGTGCCTGCCGCAGTGAATTCGAAATTGGTTTGCATGGAGTTGGCCGAGGAGAGCAGAACGCTGCCGGGGCCACTCAATTTTTCCCAGTGGTAATTGGGGAGAATTCCGGGGCCATCATGGTCGGTAACGGATACTTCAAAGGAGTCGGTGGAAAGGGGGTTGACGGGCGTTTCAATCGTGCCTGTGGGAAGTTGGATGACGGGGCCAAGGTTAAAGCCATCCGGAGGGGTCTGGTCTTCTGGAATGACGTGCAGGATTCTGAGGGTTTGGCTTTGGTTCCTGTGGGCGTCTTCCGTGGTGAATGCCAGGGAATAAGTGCCGGGGTGGGAGAATGTGATGGTGGCGGAAGTTTCGGTTGGGTCGGTTAACTCTACTGATGCATGGAGGGGTTGGCTGAGAACTGTCCATTGATGGGCAAAGTCACCGGTGAGGTCTGGAATGGGTGTGGCGAGAGAGGTGAACTCTAGGTGCAGGCCATTATCTTCAACAATGTAAGAGACTTCTTCGGCTGGAGAGGTGATGTCGTGAAGCTGAAGGTAGATGAGGATGGATTCGGTGGCGGAGTTCCCGGCGGCATCTTCCAGGGTGTAGGAAATCTCGGCGATGCCTGTGGCGTCCTCACGAGGCTCAAAAATGAGAAATCCGGTGTTGCGTTGCACTTGGATTGCCTGGGAAAGGTAGGTGTGGGTTTCGAGGGTTAGTGTGCCTTTGGCAGGGTCTTGCAGGGCAGCGGAGGTGAGGGTGTAGCCGTTGGGCAATAACTCGATGATGTTGTTGGTGGTTCCGAGGGATGGGGTGACGGGGTTGGGCTGTCGTGTTCCTGGGAAGGAGTCATTTTGGGTTGGGTTAAAACGGATGGCGGACTGGCCGGAATCCAGGGTGTAGATGTCGGGGCGGGTTTGGAGATTGTTCTCCGTGGAATATTGGAGGTTGAGGGTGTGAGTTTGGCCGTTTTTGAGGTAGGTGAGAGTGTCTGAGCCGGAGGCATCTTCATTGGCATGGATGAGGATGGCTCTGTCCTCGTCGAGGGAAATGGTGGCATGGGCTTGGGTTGGTAGAGTTTGGAGAGTGATTTCGCCACTGCCGTCCGGGATGTGGAGGTAGGTATCTCCGGGGCGAAGGGTTTGTGCGTCGACTGCCGGCAATTCGCCGATGAGGACGGCGATGTCGGCTTTGTGGAGCCAGCCTTGGTCGTCATTGCCGACATTGCCGCGAAGGGTGTAGCTGAACCAGGCAATGCCTTGGTATTCCTGGCTGGGCGTGAGGGTTAAGGTGTTGCCATCCAAGACGACGGAAGCGGAGCCAATGGGGAAGATCGGGCCAATCTCGGCGATGCTCAGATCTGTGTTGATTTCACCTCCGGGAACTATGTTGAGGTCATTGTCGAGGGGAGAAATGGCGACTGGCAGATCGGGGTCAGTTCGGGCAAAGTCGTGTAGGGCAAAGGGGATTTCCTCCGGGTTGCGTAATGCCGCAGGACCTTCGAGGTCATTCTTGGAGGCACTGTAAATGTGAGAGGCTGCGGTCCGCAGGGTTTGGGCAAAGTTGAAAAAACTGTGTTCTCCGGGGATGTAGCTGGAATTCATGACACCACCGAGGGTGTGGGATGTTCCCAGGATGTGACCTAGTTCATGTGTCATGAGGGCAAAGTCGTAGCCCGTGCGGATCATGCTGCTGGAGAGGCTGGTTTTGGCGGTATTGGTGTAGGCCAGCCCGAGTGTGCTACCGGAGAGTCCGGCACCGACTTTGGTGGAGAAGGTGTGGTTGGATTCTTCCAGAGGTCGGTGGAGTTGCACCCAGTTGTTAAAGGTTTTGATGGAATTGTTGTTATCGTTCGCCAAGAACTCGATATCGGTGTAGTCCGTTGTGTCCGGGATGAGAATGAGTTCCTGTAGGAGAATGCGGGTTCCGATCTGATGTTGGTAAATGGCGGAAAGGGTGGCGACTCTGGCGAGGTATTGAGCGGTTTTGTCGGTGAGGTTGTCGGTGTTGTCGCTACCGGTAGCCGATTTATCTAGGACGAGTAGGAGGTAGGCGTCTTTGAGGGAATCTTCGTAAAGTTGTCCGCCGGGTGAGGTTTCTAGGTTTCGGTCGTATTCCTTGGTGGCTGGGTTTTGTCCGGCTTCTTCATTGACGGCTTCGATGGAGGCGGTTTGGAGGGTAGCTGCTGGAAGGGTGTTGGTGGGTAGCTGTGCCGTGGCAATGCGGGTTTGTGGATTCAGATGACAGGTGTAGGGGGTATCGTCCAAGTCTTGGGAGTAGGCGACGAGGGAATCTGGATTTTCATTGGTAGTAATCAGATGAACCGTTCCGTCAGGCTCCGAAACGTGAGCGGCCAGACTGTTGCCTGCGATGGTGAGGGAAATCTGGGTGTTGAGGTTGTCGACAAATCCGGTCCATGTTTTGGGTGTGATGGAGGAGAGTGGGTTGGTTTTGTCCGTGCCCAGGGTGACTTGGAAGTCGTTGGCCAGCACTTGTGTTGGTCGTAACCAGGCAGTTCTTTTCCGGCTACCAATTCGAAGGGAGATGGGGCGGCCAAGGTCGAGGTTTTGGCTCAAGGCTTGCCATTTTTTTGTCGGCTGGTGGTGGGCCGGCAAGGTTGTCGAATCGTGAGCGGTTTGGTTTTCCGTAAGTTTGGGGTCGGACGGGACCTGATTGAGTGAGCCTTGGGATTCAGCCACAAGTGTGCGTTGTTCCGGCGTCATGTCCCCGAGACGAATGCAGGGGAGAATCAACAGCAGGAATGTCGCAAGGCGAAAAAGGCTAGGGGGGTGTTCGCACATTCGAATTTGACCATCAACACATTATCATACAGGGGTGGTGGAGCAAACTTTTTGTCACCCTGAAATTATGTTTAATTTTCAAAAGATTTTCGTGTTCCTGATTGGATTATGGAGTGCTTGTGTGATTTATTCGCAGAGCACGGAGTTGATTCGTTGCCGACTTTGTTTTGGCAAGGTCAGTATGAATGCAGCCCACTGTGTGCATTGTGGTGAGCCCAATTTCAAAACTTCGCTCAGGACGATTGAAAAGGATGTGCTTCAGGATCGTGAGGGCGTTTTTTTTGCAATCAATGAAGTTCAGCCTTTTTCTGGTTTTGTGGTCGATGGCCGATATGCCAGTGGTCACCCAAAGATTCGTCAGGAATACCGGAATGGGAAAAAATGGGGCTTGCGGGAAAAATGGTATGAGAATGGCCAGTTGATGCAGAAGAGTTATTTTGAGGATGGGGTTGCTCATGGTATCATGCGGGAGTGGCACGAAAATGGAGTCACCATGGCGGAAGGCAATTTTAAGGAGGGTAAATTGGATGGTATGGTTCGGCGTTGGTATGCCACGGGGAAGCGGGAGGCCGAATATCCATACAAGGATGGCGAATTGAATGGGGTGGTTCTGCAGTGGAGTCGCAAGGGATTTATGATCGGTCGGAAACAATTCGAGAATGGGAAAATGACTGCACGGTTGGCGGTTGATCCCCCTCCCAAGGAGGAGGAGACGCAGGAGGAAACTACGGCTTCCGAGAAGAACACAAAACCCATTAATACGAATGCTTTTGACGGACTTCAACTTGGTTTTCCTACCAGTCCATAGAATGTAACTTCCCCCGCAGAATTATGCCTGAATACACCATCTATCACAACCCACGTTGCAGCAAAAGCCGCCAGACTCTTGCACTCCTTGAAGAGAAGGGGATTGAGCCGGAGATCGTGGAATATTTAAAAGCTCCACCTTCCTACGAGACACTTGAATCGATTGCTTCCCAGCTTGGAAAAGAGCCTTTGGATTGGATTCGAACAGGTGAGAAAACTTTCAAGGAATTGGGGCTCAGTAAAAAGGATGAGCGTTCGAAAGAGGAGTGGCTCAAGATACTGGCCGAAAATCCCATTTTGATCGAACGGCCGATTGTTTCGACAGGGAGTAAAGCGGTACTTGGGCGACCTCCGGAGAATGTTCTGGAGCTGCTTTAGCTCGGAACATTTGAATAGGAGTCGACATGCAGATTTCAGTTCAGGAAGCCACACGAAGGACGGTGGCGTTGTTGGTTCGGGAAGGTGTGCGGGAGGCTGATGCGAAGATCTCTGCGGAGGTCTTGATCGAGTCCGATGTTCAGGGGCATTTTACCCATGGTTTGAGTCGGTTGGGTTACTACGTGAAAAGGCTTCGCGATGGAATCATTCTGACGGATACTGAGCCCGAAGTGGTCCGTCAGACACCTGCGATTACGGTAGTGGATGGTCACAACGGAATGGGGCATGCCGTTGCCACGAAGGCGACAGATTACGCCATAGAAAGTGCGAAAAAGTTAGGGCTTGGAGCCTGTGCCGTACGCAATTCATCGCACTTCGGGATCGCTGGTTTTTACAGCTTGCGGTGTGTGAAGCAGGATTTGGTCGGGATCGCGTTTACCAATGCTCGTCCAGCCGTTGCTCCCACTTTCTCCAAAACTCCAAAACTGGGAACCAACCCTTACTCCATTTCCATGCCCTCCGACTACGGGTTCCCCTTTCATATCGATTGTGCCAGTTCCGCTATGCAGCGTGGAGCGTTGGAGGTATTGGCACGCCAGGACAAACCCGTGGACCTCTCGCCCTATGTCACTTGCCCGGAGGCTATCCCTGCGGAAATCATTTCCCGAATCGAGCAGGGGACCTGTGCCCTCAAACCGATAGGTGAACACAAAGGTTACGGACTTTCCGCTGCGATTGAGCTCTTCAGTTCTGCATTCCAAAGCGGAGCCTTTCTGGATGGGCTTCACGGCTTCTACGAAGGTGGCCCCAGAAAACCCTACGATATCGGCCATTTCTTTCTCTGTTTAGATCCCGCCGCCTTTGTCGATCTGGAAACCTTTCGGAAGAATGTGGGGGCGGTAATGAGGGAATTAAAAACGGCAGGGCCGGAAGTGTTAATTCCTGGCGAACCGGAGCATATCCAACGCCAGAAGGTACTGTCGAATGGACTGGAAGTTCCGCCGGAATTGGTGAAAGAACTGGAGAAGTTGAATTGGTAAAGGATCGGCCTTTTTATCCCTCAGCTATCTACTGCATTTTCTATAGGTCTGATAGGTCATATACGACCTATCTTGTTTGATCACCAGAATTTAAGATTGCCTAACATATCAAACCATCTAGGGCTGGTAGACGATGGCACTTCTGCACCAGAAATTAAGAGACCTTGTTGATACCTGCGGTATGTCCAAAAGTGCATTTGCCTCTGCCGCAGGTCTTTCCCGTACCTCGCTGTTCCACATTCTGCGAGGTACGTCTTTGCCCAAACGCGGAACCTTGGATCGGTTTCTACAGATTCTGAAGCTGGAGGAAGGGGACGCCGGGGAACTGGTTCATCTTCTGGAGACAGCCCGCCTCAATAGCATTGATACGACACGGAAGGAAGTCCGTTCGGCCCAGGAGTTGTTTCGTTCCTCTGTTTTTGCGGATTTGCAGAAGGTGGGGGAATGTACTTTGGTGGAGTCCAGAATTCCGGATTTTTGGCTGAATTTGAAGGGGCAGAATATCCCGGTTTTTGCGGAGAGAAAAATTATTGATCCTTTCAATTTGTTGGGCCGGGCTCAGGCATTGCGATCCAGGTCCGGAGAGTTGAAAAGCTCCAGGTGGCAAGTCTGGGTATGCGTTACAGAAATGGAGCCCGCCTATGAGAATTATCTCGAAGACTTTGAGCCATTTCATCTCCGTGTCGGAACGCTTGATGCGTTGCTGAAATCCATCTCTGAACCCACGGCGACCAAGAGGGAAAGTAAGAAGGCTTCGACTCCCAAACCGGAATCCGCCCAGTCGGAAACGGAACACCATTTTGAATTTTCCATCGAGTGTGACTGAGGATGAAAAACCTCTGTTCCTACTGTGGTCGGCAATCGGGAACGCATGCTCCGTTTCCCCAAAAGGAGGTCAATTCCGGCACATGGTTGTCAGTCATTTGCCCGAGGTGCTACAGCATGGAGCAAATGGAGCTCCTTGACTACAAACGTACGGAGGACAGCGAGTTCAAGGAGACACTCATCGCCCAGAACAAGAATGACCACAAACGCAAGATGGTCGGCAATGGCAAAGTGGACCTGGTTTTCTGGTTCAATGAAGACGAGTCCATTTACGGTTTTCAGTACAGCCTTCGCTCCAACGATTTTGATGAAGTGCTCTATACATGGTCCATTGATCATGGAGGCCGTTTTCAAAGATTGGTCACGAAACGCCGTGTCTTCGCAACTAACACTCTTGAGCCCGAAACGGATTTCCCGAAAGAGAAATTCGTAAACCTCTTTCTGGAATCGAGTATCAACCTCAAGAAGGAATACCGGGACTTCGTTCTGGAAAAGTTGGAGCAAGCGGAAGTGAGCTGACGCAGCTCAGGTCCGGATAGATTCCTAAAACTTTCGGACAAGAAGCCTTGATTCGCCCTTCGCATTGGATTCTTCTGACATGCAGTTTTCTCCAGTCAGTCAGTTATGTACCTTCGTATTCCTCCTCTACTTCTTTTTCCATTCATGCTGCTCTTCGGCACACTCCAAGCTTTGGAGCTGAAAATCGCATCTCCTTTTACGGATCACATGGTCCTGCAACAAAACCAGGAGGTGCCGATATGGGGGAAGGCAGGCCCCGGGGCAAAAGTCACCGTTACTTTTGCCGGGCAGAAAAAAACAACCCAAGCCGACAAATTCGGTAAGTGGAGGCTCTCCTTGGATGAGTTGAAAGGAACAGCCAAAGGCTCTGCATTAAAAATCCATTCGGAAGGTACAGAGCTGGTTTTCAAAGATGTTGTGGTGGGGGAGGTCTGGATCTGTTCCGGCCAATCGAATATGCAAATGGGGGCATCCGCAGTGCCGGAATTGAAAGATTTGCCGGTGAGCAACATTCGTACATTCGAGGTGAAGCGGACTGTCGCCTTCACCGAGCAGGATGAATTAGAAGGAACCTGGAAACTTACGGGTCCAAACAGTGCTGTCGCCTTGAGCTTTGCCCATTTTCTGGAGAAACAAACCAAAGGCATTCCGGTCGGGATTATTTTAGCTGCATGGGGGAGTTCCTCCATCGAAGCCTGGATGCCTCGGGACATGACGGAAGAATTGCCTCACTTCAAAACTATCATGGCGGAATGGGATGCCAACAAGGATGCGCAGGAACGCATTCGAGCGGCAATTACCAAAGGTAGCTGGAGCCGCAATGACGATATCTTTATGCGTCGGCAGTCCTGCATAGTTTACAATGCGATGATTGCTCCATTGGCACCATTCGCCTGCCGTGGACTGGTCTGGTATCAGGGAGAACGCAATACTCGCTACATTTCCGGGATGCCCGAATCTCCATGGTATCACCGGGTGGCAGGTATTCGAGAGTACGATGACACCCTGAAAGCCTGGATGAAGCGATATCGCCAACAATGGAACCGTGACGACTTTCATTTTCTGGTCGTGATGCTTCCTGGCTTTGGCAGTCTCCTCAAGACCGGACCGATCATGGACCCCAAACATCCCGCTTCTCATTCCTGGGCATGGATGCGGGAGTCCCAACTTTCCGCATTGGACCTCCCGCATACTGGAGTCGCCAACACAATTGATCTCGGTGACTTCAAAAACATTCACCCAAGAGACAAACTCCCCATTGGCCAGAGGTTGGCGTTGCTGGCCACCAGAGACACTCTTGGGCAAAAGATTGAAGCCAGTGGCCCCGTCTTTCATCGCCTGGAAAAGAAGAACAACCAGCTGATCGTACATTTTCAACATGCCGAAGGTCTCACCACCAAAGACAAGAAATCTCCTACAGAATTCTGGATCGCCGCGGAAGACGGTAAATGGTTCCCCGCGATTGCCAATATTCAGGGAAACTCAATCACCCTACATTCCCCTGACGTCAAGGCCCCTGCTCATGTCCGCTACGCCTTCATTGGCAAACCGGCTGTCAATCTCATCAACAAAGCCGGATTGCCCGCCTATCCCTTTCGCACCGACACCTTCCAGCCCTGACCCTAAAGTAGCTGAGGCATCCCCCCTCAGACAACCATCCTGGAGCGGGACGCCGCAGCTACTTTGATCCAATACAGATCAGCTCTTTCATTGTTCGATGATAAAGTCTTCCTTGGCTAAAACTCGGAGTATTCACGGACCAGGTTTCGCCAAACTTACCGAGATCATTCAATGAAACCAACGCCGATTCATCAAAGTTCTTGGCCTGACCATCGAGCACCTGAACCCGTCCGCACATGAAGGTGAAGTAGAGGTATTGGTTGATAGCGATGGTATTTCCATTAAAACACCACCACCAGCCATTGCGTTGCGAACGTTTGTCTCCGGCAATTTGGATGCTGCGGCTGTTCACTGTTTGGTTGGGATAAAAGTACTCTGTATTCTTCAAAATTGCACCTTCTACCTTGGGTTCAGGGAAGGGGAGTTCCAGGTACTCAACTCTTTCCGTTTCCACATGGATTCGGGCGATACTCCTTCGCGGTCCGAAGTTGGCTTTGTTGTTCCGGCGTTGTCCCTGGAAATCGAAGCATTGAAAATAGAAATATGGGTAAAGCAACAAATTCGCATGCCAGGCAGGAAACACTTTTATTGGAGGGTCTTCCTTTGCGAGGTTCACCTTCTTGCGAGTCTGAAAAGTTCCCGACTTCTCATCGTATGAAGTTACTGTCACATTCTCTATCCACGAAATGCGTTTGGCTTCACTGCCATCCTTTGTGTTCAGGACAACCAGTTCCGTCAGTTTTTCATCCAACCAATAGCTATACTTCTCATCCCAGCATTGGGTAACCTGGGCCATTCCTTTGGGCTGTGAATCCCAGGACCATTCTGCCTTTCCTGCATTGGGTCCATCCACTCTCGTAAGTGTTAGACCTGAAGGGGCTTCCGGAGTGCCATGGTGAGCTCCACGTCCAGCCAGCACAGCTTTGCCTCCACAAGGTAACGTTCCCAGCACTGGCGTGTTGTAGTGAGTCAAACCTTCTGGAGCAATCCAGAGACGTTTCCCTGTTGATGCATCAAACCCATGAAGATAATTCCAGGCATCTTCCTTGCGTTTGGGATCTTTCGGATCACGAGGTTCCACATTGATCAGCGTATTGCCCACTTTAATCGGCTCAAACTGCTTGTTGAAAGGTCGGCCCAAGGTCGGTGTCCATTTCCGAGTCCAGACTTTCTCTCCTTCCACAGTCCAGCATCCCATTTGTCCACTGGCATTGTAAAACCACACATGCTTGCCGTCCGTAATCGGAGTTGGACTGCTGCTACTGCTAAATCCATAGGCATAGATGCTCTTGGCCTGAGGATCACCTTCGAGCGTTTCTTTCCAAAGCAGCTTACCATCATCCGCATGGAAACAATACAGGACAATGTCTGTTCCTTTCTTCACTTTCGCATCCGCCTCCAGCGGCTTCATCGTCGTAAGAAACAATCGATCTTCCCATACCGCGATTCCACTTTGCCCAGTCTCTGGCAAAGAAACCCGCCACTTGATGTTCTCCTTCTTCTCCACACTCCATTTCAACGGCACTGCTTCCTTCGTCTCTACCGTCCAATTCTGATTGGGCCCCGCCGCCTGCGGCCAGTTTTCAGCAATCAAGGTTAGTTTGAAAAACAATAGGAAGCATCCAATGCCAAGGTGTATTTGTTTCATGGGGCTTTT
>CAYSOI010000120.1:0-1977 GCA_964432425.1 uncultured Opitutales bacterium
CTGGGCTCAGCTCAAGGAGTTGATCCGAACTTATGATGATTGGTATCCACTGGAAAAGACGGTGTATCTGCTTCGGAATTATGCGGGTTCGGCATCCGGGTTTCAGAATTCTGCGGTTACATTAAAGGAAGCTGTTTCCGGGGAGCAGGAGGAGGAGCAGGCCATAACACTTCATCCTGATTATCGTCCGTTGATTTATTCTGCGATTCTCTTCTCCAGCAATCCTGGTGGCGTCGTATCTTTTATTGAGCAATACAAGGAGGATGCCTTCCCTGACTTGGAGCAGGCGATTCGTTTGAACAAGGGGGCACTGGATCTCTTGCTCCAAAAACAACTCCCCATCTACAAAATTCCGGCTACCCTGGGTTTTTTGCATTACATTGGTGACTCTCTTCAGCGTTTTCAGATGCATTCTTTTCTGGAATTTGTGGTAGAGCATCCAGTTCAGGCCATTTTGCTGAGAATCTTTTTTCTGACCCTTGCAGGAACTTTTCTCATGGGGGATTTTGTCACCGGGCTTGGCGATGTTCTTCCGGGTCGGGCACAGAATGTGATGGGGCGGGCTTTAGGCTATTTAATGGTAGGCTTTGTTGCCGCCGCTCTGACCACAATCTGGGTTGAGCCGAATATCCTGAAAGGAGTGGAACACAAATTTGACTTTGACGTGGAGAACCTCTTCAACAGCGTGCACATTGATATGACAACTCTGGCAAATACCGCAGCCGCCGTACCACAGGAAACCAACCACAGCGTAACAGTGGGGATCATGATTGGTTTTCTTGTGATTCAGATGATCCTCTTTATTCTTGGGTTACTCAAGGTAAAGCAGATAAAGAACGATCCAGGATCGACTGTATTGAAACTACGTCTTCTTGAGAATGAAGAGAATCTCTTCGACACGGGTCTTTATGTCGGGCTGGCCGGAACAGTGATTTCCCTGATCCTGCTCAAATTGTTGGAGCTGAAAGAAGCCAGCCTTGTCGCGGCCTATTCCTCCACACTCTTCGGCATTCTTTTTGTGGCGATCTTGAAAATCGGTTTCGTCCGTCCTTATCGCAACGAGCTCATTCGGGAGCAGGAGATGATGTACGACGATTGAGAAATCTCCAATTCTGATTGAGAGATGAGGGGCAATTTTAATTATCCATTTTCTAACAAAATTGGGGCGGACGTGTCGGATAATGGAAAACGAATTGAACCAAAAAATTTATAGGAGGAATTATACGCTATGAGTAAATCCATGCTTTTAATCATTTGTGACTTTCTGGTCTTGAGTCTCCTGGCTTTTGTTCGATTTGACGAAGAAGACGCCCAAGGGGGAGACTTGATCAGTCAAGCGGCCTTTGAAGAAGCCCGTAGCCAGAGCCAATCTGAAGTCGATCTCCTGATCGAGATGCTTAACAAGAAGACGGAAAATCTGAAATCAGAGAAAGACGAACTGTCGGACGAACTGGAAGCCGAAAAAGAAGCGATTCGCAAAGAGTTGGAGAAAAAGCAAAGTCTCCTGCAGGCAGAATTGGAAGAAAAGGAGCGGCTGTTGAAAGAACGTCAGGAAGCCCTGAAAAAAGCCAATCAGGATCTTAGTACCACCAAAGAAGAAAAAGAGAAACTGGCCAAACAAACCCAAGAGTTGGAAGCGGCCAAACAGGAACTTCAAAAGCAGAAGCTGACTCTACAGAAAGAGAAAAGTGAATTGAAAGAAGAGCGGGCGGAATTGAGTGGACAGTTGGCCGGCCTCTCCAAGGAATCCGCCGCCATCCGAGCCGATTTACTCAAAGAAGTGCAGGACCTGGCAGACAAGCGTGCGGCCTTGGCCAGCCAGAAAGCTGCCATTTCCGAGAGACTCAAAAGCATGCAGAACGAAGTAGAGCGTTCCCGGGCTCAACTCGACAGCAGCAAGCAACAATTGGCAAGTTTGGACCAAATGCGGCAGTCTCTCGAAAAGAACCTGGCTCAAAAAGATGCCAATCTTCAGTC
>CAYSOI010000120.1:2077-10389 GCA_964432425.1 uncultured Opitutales bacterium
CCGCCCAATTGAGCATTGAAAGTGCGAAAAAGGAAGAACAGCGCATCAATTCCCGTATTCAGGAAGTCAAAGCTCAATTGACCAAAGAAGAGCAGGAAAACCTCCGCCTTCAGAAAGCCAACGAAGAGATGCGGAAGACTACGGAAAAACTGGCTGATGACATTGCCAAACAGACTGATGCCATCGTCGAAACGACAGAAGCAATCAGTGGTAAAATTGAAGAAGCTCAACCACTAAGCCCCAATGAGATCTATTCCACATTCCGCAAGAATCTGGTACAACTCAGCTTTACTGCCAAAACCCGTGGTATCCTTGGAGCCACACCAGTTCGGGAATACACTGCCCCGGCCACATTGGTAGAGGATGACAGCGGAGTTTACGCCATTTGCTTATCCGATGATACTCCATTTGAGATTGATCGTTTCGGTTCGGTACTGGCTGTACAAGGTACCGTGAATACCGCTCTGCAAAGTGCTCCCCTGGACCGGGTACACTTCTTTTCCGTTGATCCCCGAGTCCTGTTGATTCCAGTGGACCCCAAAATTGCCCAAGGGCGTAAACCCTTCCGCCTGGACCCCAAGCCCAATCGCTTCCCGAAATCTATTCTCATTGATCCCAATGCCCAGAGTTTTGGGGAAATGGCTTTGCAGATTTATCCAAAGAATCAGGATTATTTTGAATTCAAATCTGGAGTTTTCCGGACTTTATCAGGAAGTTTTACTTCCGGGACTGGGGACTTTACGTTTTCCCAGGCGGGTTACCTTTTGGGCGTCCTCGTCAATCGCAAGCATGCCGTGCACATCCCATCTCTGGACATCACCTCCAAAATCTCCCTTGGTGCCGCATACAATGCCTCTTACGCCGAAAACCTCGTCAAGCAAGTGCTCAAGCCCAAGGTTCGCACTATCGAGCAAGACTTGTATTAAGCACATCAGTATTCCTCAGGAATCGTAACAATCCTGCCACGCTCAGCCTTACCGGTTGACAGGAGCCTATGTTGGTACAAAACAACCTCACCATTTTACCATTACTCAACCATTATGAGCAGTATCATAGACCTACGTGCCCGCGAAATCATTGATTCCCGCGGCAACCCCACAGTCGAAGTCGACATCGAACTGGACAGCGGTACCATTGGACGAGCCGCCGTTCCCTCCGGAGCCAGCACTGGCGTTAACGAAGCCGTAGAACTTCGTGACGGCACTTTGGATGCAGAAGACCTTCCTGAAATCGAAAACGCAGCCAGTCGCTACCTCGGCAAAGGTGTACAGAAAGCCGTGGAGAATGTGCATAAGGTCATCGGACCTGCGCTGCATGGCATGGAAATTGAAGACCAAGTTGGCATCGACCAGATCATGCTGGCCTTGGATGGCACTCCCAACAAAGGTTCTCTCGGAGCAAATGCTATCCTGGCCGTCTCTCTGGCCAGTGCTCAAGCAGCTGCCGCAGAATTGGGACTTCCTCTCTACCGTTACATCGGTGGAGCCAATGGAAAAGTACTCCCTGTGCCAATGATGAACATCATGAACGGTGGTGCTCACTCCGACGCCCCCATCGATATCCAGGAATTCATGATCATGCCTGTTGGGGCAGATACATTCCGTGAAGGCCTTCGCATGGGTTGTGAAATTTTCCACTCCCTCAAGAAAGTCCTGAAGGCGAACAAACTTTCTACCGCAGTCGGTGACGAAGGCGGATTTGCTCCCAACCTGGAGTCCAACGAGGCCGCCCTGGAAGCGATCGCTAAAGCTGTATCCGAGGCCGGCTACAAGCTGGAAAAGGACATCGTATTTGCTCTCGATGTGGCATCTTCCGAATTTTTCAAGGACGACAAATATGTTTTCGACAAGAGTGATGGCACAGTCCGCAGCTCCGATGACATGGTTGCCTTCTATAAGGACCTTCAGGCCAAATACCCAATTCGCTCCATCGAAGACGGATTTGCCGAAGAGGATTGGGATGGCTGGAAAAAGCTCACCGATGCAATTGGCGACAAAACCCAACTCGTCGGAGATGACCTTTTTGTGACCAACACCAAATTCCTCAAGAAGGGCATCGACCTTGGCGTGGCCAATTCCATCCTCGTGAAAGTCAACCAAATCGGCACTCTGACCGAGACCCTCGACGCCATCGAAATGGCCAAGGAAGCCCGTTACACGGCGGTCATCTCTCACCGTTCCGGTGAAACTGAAGATACCACCATCTCAGACATCGCGGTGGCGACCAATGCAGGCCAAATCAAAACCGGCTCCCTTTGCCGTACGGACCGCGTCTGTAAGTACAACCAACTCCTTCGCATCGAAGAGGAGCTTGGACCCCATGCCATCTACGGTGGAAAGCTGTAAGCTTCCCGCTTCAGATTTTCTTCAAAAGGGCCAGCGGTATCGCTGGCCCTTTTTGTTTCGGTCTTGCTGTCCTTATCGCCCCTTATATTTCGAAACTACGATGAACAAAATTCTCTTAACTGGTGCGGCAGGGATTGTTGGGAAAGCGTTACGGCCATTATTGGCTGTGAAATACCCAAGCATTCTCCTGACGGACTTGGAGCCAATCCGTGACTGTTCTCCCAATGAAAACTTCCATCAAGGGGATATTGCGGACTTGGATTTTGTGAAATCAGCCGTGGATGGTGTCGATGGTGTCGTGCATTTGGCGGCCATGGTTGGGCACTATGATTTTCACGAAGTTCTGGGGCCGAATTTTGTGGGGACCTACAATGTCTACGAAGCTGTTCGTCAAATGGAATCCAAGGCCAGAATCATCTACGCCAGCAGTCACCATGCAGTGGGATTCTTTGAAAGGGGAGAGCAACACATTGACCATACGACGGCTCCTCGACCCGATAGCTTTTATGGCCTCAGCAAAGCTTATGGTGAAAGCCTGGCATCCATGTATGCCGACAAGTATGGAGTGCAGACTCTTTCCATCCGGATTGGGTATGTTGGGGAAAATGTACCGGATGAACGGCGGATGCACACCTGGATCAGTGCCAGAGACTTGGCTCAGCTTATTGAGATTGGGTTTTGCCTACCAGAACTGCATCACGAAATTGTATACGGGGTTTCCAATGTGCCGGACCCATTTTTTGATAATTCGAATGCCACTCGGCTTGGTTATGAGCCGCAGGATTCCTCGGTTGAGTATCTTACCGATCCTGCACTGTTGCATGTCCAGCCCGAGCCTCACGCATTGATTGGAGGTTCCTTTGCTACGTCTGACGTATGAAAATTACAAAAGTTGAACCGATCACTCTATCCATCCCCTTTGAGGCAGGTGGGGCAGGAGAAGGCATTATGCCGACAACCTGGAATACGCTTGATTTTTGTATAGTCCGAATTGAGGCAGATAATGGCCTTATCGGCTGGGGAGAAGGATTTGGATATTTTTGCCACAAGTCAGTTGCGGAGATGGTAAAGCGATCTTTGGCACCTTTGCTGGTTGGGGAGAAGCTACCGGACCCAAGAGCTTTCAATCAGGAAGCTCAGCGGAAGATGGTGTTGCAGGGGCGTGGAGGTGTCTCATTTTATGCCTTATCCGGAGTGGACATTGCTTTGTGGGACCTGACTGCGAGGGAGGCAGGAGTGCCCCTTCATGAGCTGTTGGGGCAACGTTGCCGTGATTCAATTCCTGCCTATGCCAGTCTGGTTCGTTATGGAGACTCTGATCTTGTGGCCAGCAAGTCCATCGAAGCCTGCGAGAAAGGCTATCCTGAGATCAAATTACATGAGATCTCGATGCCGGAAATTCGGAAATGTCGTGAGGTCATCGGGCCTGACATTGAAATGATCGTCGATGTAAACTGTAACTGGTCCGCAGAATTCACCAGAGGCGTCATTCCTGAACTGAAGGACTTAAACACTCGTTGGCTGGAAGAGCCGACTTTTCCTCCGGAAGACTACCATCTTCTGGCTGACATTCGAAAGGAAGGGTTGGCGGTTGCGACGGGTGAAAACGCCTGTGGGCTGCATCCTTTCTCTGAAATGGCACGACTTCAGGCAACGGACTTTCTCCAACCCAGCATTACCAAGGTTGGAGGAATTTCTGTATTCCTTGATATTCTGGAGTACAACCAATCCAGCTGGAAATTGCCCCTTATGCCGCATTCGCCCTACTTTGGGCCTGGATATCTGGCCACTCTCCAAATGGCAGCTCTGGAGCCGGATTTTGACCTTTTTGAGTACCTCTACATTGAACCGGAGAGATGGTTGTTTCAGGATATGCCATTGCCTGAGAATGGGCACATCGCAATTCCTGAGGGTGTAGGTTTGGGGTATGACCCTCAACTCTAATCAAGAAAGTCCAGAATTGCTTGATTGAATGCAGCCGGGGCTTCGATGTTGCTCATGTGAGCGGCGGGGAGTTCGACGACTTGGGCATTTTGTATTTCAGCTGCGATTTCTTCTCCCCATGCTTTTGGGGTTGGCTGATCTTCGGAACCGGTAATGACAAGGGTGGGGGAGGTGATCTTGCTTAATCCCGCCCGGAGATCCATTTCGCAAACGGCTTCCCCTGTCGCGGTGTAGTTGGCGGGCTCGATGCCTTGAAGGTGTTGGCGAATGCGTTCCGCCGTTTCGGGATTCTTTTTAAGGAACTCTGAGGTGAACCAACCTTTCAAGATATTCTCCACAATAGCTTCCATGCCTTGCTGTTGAATCTGCTTCAGTCGGTTTTGCAGGATTGATGGATCTTTTGTATATGCAGTTGTATTGGCAATAATCAGCTGATCCAGTCTGTCCGGGGCATTCTGAGCGAACCAAATTCCAACCATTCCTCCTAGAGAGAGTCCACAAAAGTGTACAGTGTCGAGATCCAGTGTATCCAGTAACCTGACCAGATCTTCTCCGAAATCATCCATGGTCCACGGTTGTGGAGGAGATTCGGATGCTCCATGGCCACGATGGTCATAGAGCAAAAGATGGAACTTCTCGCTCAGTGCTTCCACTTGGGGGTCCCAGAATTCTCGATTGGTTCCCATCGAATGGGACAAGACCAAGACTGGAGCACTTCTTTCGCCAATGAACTGATAGGAAGGGAGAACGCTCACTGGTTTTGGGCTAATCCCTGGCGGAATTCCTTTATGGCTTCTTCGGCTCCTGCCGATATGAACCGCATATCCGAGGCTATGGTTACAAAGTTTGCCCCAAGGTCCGTCATGCGTAGTGCGTAGGCTGGGGTAAGGTTGTGAATGCCTACCCACTTCTGTTTTGACTTGGCAGTGGCTATGATTTTTTCGATGGCGTCGACCACGGGTTGTTCTTCCTGGTCAAATTTAGGTGTGCAGCCTAACGCCATGGAGAGGTCTGCCGGTCCGATGTAGATGCCACTCAACCCTTCCACATCCAGAATCTCTTCCAGGTTCTCCAGTGCAGCCTTGGTCTCAATCATCGCCAGGGAGAGCACTTCCTGATTGGCCGTTTTGTAGTAGTCTGGACCTTCGTATATACTGGTTCGGATGGGTCCAAAGCTGCGGATTCCTTCTGGTTGGTATCGGCAAGCATTGACGAGTCGCTTCGCGTCTTCTGCATTGTTGACCATGGGGCAGATAATCCCATGGCAACCTGCATCCAGCATCCGCATGATGATGCTTTCTTCGAGCCATGGCAGCCTTGCCATAGTAACGGTTGGAGTCGTTGAGATGGCTGCTAGCATGGGGAGGGTATCTGTATAGTCAATAAGGCCATGCTGCATGTCAAAGGTCAGGGAATCCCAGCCTTGGTGAGCCATTACTTCGGCACTTACACTGGAGGGAATCGCCAGCCAGCCGTTTACAGTTTGTTTTCCATCAAGCCATGCTCGGCGTAAAGGGTTTTCAAAAGGTGCCTGTTCTGTCATTCAAAACCTCCTGCCAATGTTTTACAGCCTTTTGAAATTCAGACGATGCGGTTACGAGGAACTGTCCAGCCAGGAGATCACTTCGGAAACCAGCTTTTCCACATCCGGTTCATTGCTGAAGACGTGGTCTGCCCCTTCCAGAACGACTTTTTTGGCATTAACACCGGTTTTTTCGAAAATTTCGTGGGTTTCCTCAATGGGAACGACATCATCTTCTGTTCCGTGAAGCAGGAGCCAGGGGACTTGGATTTCGGCGCCAATTTCGAGAACGCTATCAATGGAGTTCATATCTTCCACATATTCCACGGATAATGGGCAATCGGGCTCCTCCCACATAAAACCTTCCCCCGGAACCTGATCTCCAAATTCGACCTTACAGAATTTGGCGGTATGGACCATGCCAGCGAGAGAGATGAGCTTGGAAATTCGTTGGTCTTTCGAGGTGGTCAGTACGCCCACTGCCCCGCCCATGCTGTGGCCTGCATATACAATTTCGTGACCTTCTTCAGCCACTACATCCAGAATCGACTGCAAGTCTTCCACTTCCTTGGAGATTTTGCTCTCTTGAAATGTGCCTTCGGAATCCCCATTGCCCGAAAAGGAGAAGCGCAGTGCCGGATAGCCCGCTTTTGCGAGCCCTTCGGCGAGGCTTATGACAAAGGGGCGGTCTTTGTTGCCTGTAACACCATGGCCAATGACAACCAGCTTATCCTGGTGTGCATCAGCATCATGATATGCGTAATCAATCTTTTCTCCGTGACGGTTGCGAATGGTGCCAAATTTCATAGTTTCTGTATACGATGGGTGGGCAATGGAACTTCATCCTTGCGAAAAAGCAATGTCATTCCCACCGTTCGAGTCTCCGTTTTCATGATCTATCAAATTTTCAAATTTTCTACTGCTGGCCTATTGCTGCTGCTTTCGGCCTGTAGCCCCACAAAACAAGGGACTGAATTTCATGTAAGCAACGTGTTCATCGAGAATTCCTCCGTACAGGGGTTTCTGGATCTTGAATCGATTTCCATCAGTCCTTTCTCCACGAAAATTGTTGAGGCCTTTCCTGATCGGGGGAAAAAAGTTTTTAAGAATCTTACCGGGCCCACCAAGCACTTTGTTGAGGAGTCGGGTATTCAACCGGAGGACTTTGCTCAAATCGCGGTCATGATGGATGATCTGGGATCTATTGATTTCAAGTCTGAGACTTTGTTAAGTAATGCCCGTTTTGCCTTTGCTTGTAAGATCAACAGGGAAGTGCCCCTGGAGCTAATCACGAAGCACTTGATTGCAGGTGTGCAAGGTGAAGATGAAGCCACGCTGAAGTCTGTTCTGGATTCTCAACAGAAAATTCATGGTGCAGACACCTTCTCTATCGGCATTGAAAACTTTGATGGGGCTACATTGCTGGCTCATTTAGTACTCCATGAAGCCACTTACCTGATATTTGGAGATGAGATGACTGTGCGGCAGGCCCTGGATGGGCATACTCAAGCTTTACCAGAGTCAGGCCCCGGTATTCGAGCAAGTTTATCCTCTGAAGCGGCAAGTTGGGCTGCTGCAGAGCTCTCACCAAGTGTGATGCAAAGTTTGTTGTCCGTCAAAACAGGGAATCCTTTCATCGATGGACCTCTTCAACATTTGAACAAGCTCAAGGCGATCGGGCTGAGTGGAAATGTGGAGGAAACGTTTCAGCTTGAAATGCAAATGGCTTTTGAGGATGCCGATGCTGCCAGTAAGATTTCTGCTACTTTAAATGGTTTGATCGGGGTGCTTCGGTTATCGGCCATGAAAACGCAGAACGCTATGCCTCCTTTTCTCAATACGCTTTCTATTGATCAGAATGCCGAGACCCTGGCTGCTACACTGGAATTTACCTTTGATGATGTTCTCTACACTGAAAAGTCCAACCCCTGAGGGATGCTTTCTTGACAGGTTTCACCTTTGGGGGTGCTTGTTTCACAGTTTTTACAAAAAAAGTGAAACTGTTGGTTGAAAAAAAGTGGGTTCGTGACATAAAGTAATACACAGTCCACGTTTCACGGAAAGGAAACCGGAAATGCTTACCAAACAAGACAGACAGAAAAATAAATCCAAGATTTACGTTAACTTTAGCGTTGAATACCTGCGTGAGGGCGAAGAAGACCCCCGCAATGGCTTCGTCAATGCTGAGAGTGAAGAACATGCCCGTGAGTTGTTCATGCAAATTCTCGACCATCAGGGAACCAAGGCAGAGATTCTATCCATTAAAGAAGAGGAGGAATACTAATCGAATTTTGTCACAACATCTACGTTTACACATTAAAGGCAGGATTTTCACAAATCCTGCCTTTATTTTGTCAAAATTCAAAGCTCTCTGACCCTTGGCACAGAATATGCCTTCTGGGTAACGACGGGATTCAGGGAGATAATATGGATCTCGTTAGCTTGAACAAATCACGGCGTGCAACTTTTCATTAGGTTGCACGCCTTTTTTGGGCTTAACC
>CAYSOI010000121.1:0-10351 GCA_964432425.1 uncultured Opitutales bacterium
AAAGTTTTGGGGGTTGCCAGTTGGGGATGCCGCCTTCTTTGAGTTGTTTGGCGTGGAGGTCGTGGTAGGGGCGACTTGGGGCGAGGGGGACGTTTTCGTTGACCATGAGGGGGCGGGCTTCTTTCCAGAATTGGTCATAGGCGGCTTTCATGGATTGAACGACTTTGGGGTGCTTTGCGGCGATGTTTTCTTTTTGTCCGGGGTCTTTTTGCATGTCGTAGAGGTTGTTGCCCACGAGGCGGTAGCGTTGGTTGCGGACGGCGAATTTATTCCACTGGTGATTGTTGGGTTCGGTGCCGGATTTCCAGCGGGCGATCTGGGTGAAGAGGTGGCGATCGTTCCAGGGGGCTTTGGGGTTTTTCAGCAGGGGCACGAGGTTGCGGCCTTCGACTTGGTTTTCCGGTAATTCGTTGATTCCGGCGATGGCGGCGAAGGTGGGGAGGATGTCAATGTGGGCGGCCAGTTTGTCGATTTCATTGCCGGGTTTGAGTACGCCGTCCCAGCGGATGAAGAAGGGGACTCGGGAGCCGCCTTCGTCGGTGGAGCCTTTTTGGCCTTTCATGCCGGAGTTGTAGGCGATCATGGGCTTGCCGTCTTTGTCGGTGCCGACTTTGCCTCGACCGGAGCCGCCTCCGGTCATTCCGTTGTCGGAGAGAAAGATGAGGATGGTATTCTCGAAGAGGTTCCATTCTTCCATCTTTTGCAGGAGTCGGCCCATGTTTTCATCAATGTTTTCGATCATGCCGTAGAATCCGGCAGTTTTTCCTGAGAAACCGAGATCGGTGAAGCGTTTGGTGTTTTTGGGAGGGGCGATGAAGGGGCCGTGGGGAGCGTTGGTGGAGATGTAGGCGAAGAAGGGGTTTGGAGTTTCTTTTTGTTCTTTGATCCATCCGAGTGCGGCGGTGAAGAAGAGGTCGGTGCAGTAGCCTTTGGTTTTAACAAAGGAGCCGTTATGGCGAATGGTGGGGTTGAAGTATTTGTTGCCGGGTGCATCAGCGCAGGAGCCTGGGTAGGCTTGCCCAATGCCGCCAGCGCCGTGTATAAAGGCTTCGTGGAAGCCGCGTTGGTGAGGTTGGTAGGGTTCCTGGTCTCCGAGGTGCCATTTGCCGAAAATACCGCTTTGGTAATCGGCTTTGGCCAGGACTTGAGGAAGGATGGTGGCGTCGAGAGTCATGCGTTCACGCTCAAGAATGGTATGTGTTATTCCATTTTTGAGGGGATGCCTGCCGGTCATGAGTGCGGCACGGGTAGGGGAGCAGGTGGGGCTGACGAGGAAACGGTTGAAGCGGACGCTGGTGTCGTGAAGTTTGTCCAGATTGGGGGTTTGGATCCAGGGATGTCCATGGCGGCCTACGGGGCCGTGTCCCTGATCGTCAGTCATGACGAGAATGATGTTGGGTTTTTTGCTGAATGCAGGATCCGCTGCTTGAGTTGTTACCCAAGTCGAGAGGAATGCCAGGACGAGAAGTGGAAGGAATAGGATTTTCATAGTGGAGAGAATCCTATGCTTGATTGCACCCTTCGAGTCAAGGGGAGCCAGTGGCTTATTGGCTGGTGGTTTCCAGGCTTTTGGCTTCTTCCTTGCCTTTGAGCATGGAAGGTGGGGTGTATTCCGTGATGGTTTGGGGGGAGTGGGAATGGAGAGTGAAGTAGAAGGTGGAGCCTTTGCCAACGTCACTGTCGCACCAGACGGTACCGCCATGAAGTTGGACAATGTGCTTTACAATCGCGAGGCCCAGGCCGGTGTCGCCGCTTTCTCGTGAGCGGGATTTGTCGACTCGGTAGAAGCGTTCGAAGATGCGGCCGATGGCTTCTTCCGGGATGCCCGGACCGTTGTCGGAGACGAATATTTCCCAGTAGTTTTGCAGTCCTTTTTTGCAGCCGACTTTGATGGTTCTGCCTTTGCCTGAGTATTTGACTGCGTTGTCGATGAGGTTGAAAAAGACTTGTCGTATGCGACTTTCGTCCAGTGGGAGTGTGAGATCTTTGTTCAGTTCGTTGATGAACTGGGTATTGCGTTTGGCAGCTCTGGAGGAGAGTTCGTCAAAGATGGTGTTGACCAGCGGGTAGAGTTTGACCTGAGAAATGTCCAATGCGTCGGAATGGGACTCGAGTTTGGAAAGGGAGAGGAGGTCTTCGACCAGGAGGGTTAAGCGGTCAGTGTGCTTGATGATAGTTTGCAGGAAGCGGTCAAGGGTTTCGGGTTCGTTCTTTGCACCGTCAACCAGCGTTTCGGCAAAGCCTTTGATCATGGAGATGGGGGTGCGGAGTTCGTGGCTGGCATTGGCGACGAATTCGCGGCGGGTATTTTCTAGTTTTCTCATCCGGGTGAGATCATGAAATACCATAATGTATCCGTTGGGGTTGTTGTGGGCATCTCTGAGGGCGACCGCATTGACTTCGAGGAGTTGGTCTTCTTTTCCGGGAACGGTGATCTCGGTTCCCATGACCTCATTTTTGTGCTCCAGAAAATGGATGATGGCTTCGAGTTCGTGGATGCGAATGCTCTCGATGATGGTTTTGCCGTGGTCACGTTCCGGATCGAGATGGAAGAGTCGGAGAACGGTTTGGTTGGCGTGTTGGATTCGGCTATTTTTGTCGAGTAGGAGTACGCCTTCAATCATGCTGTCGAAGAGGGCGTTTTGTTGAGACCTGGCTTCACTTTTTATGGTATTGCAGAGTTCTTCGAGTTGTTGGTTTTTGCGATCCAGCTGCTGCTTTTGTTCTTGCAGTAAGGTGTATTTCTTACGCCACCAACAATGCAAAACGGGCAGGCAGATCAGCAGTAATATGGCGATCGCTGGCCAGGGCATGTTTCGTGAGGTCCTATGTTGGGTTTGCTGTTGAGAGCGGTGGTTTCCTGATTTATTTTGAAAATCAGTTATCGATAAAGCGATAGCCTACCCCGCGTACGGTTTCAATCAGGTCAGCCGATTCGCCAAGTTTTTTTCGCAGGCGTCGCATGTGTGTATCGACGGTACGGGTGTAGACGTCGGCCTCGTATTCCCAGACATCTTCCAGCAGGCGTTCCCGGGATTGGATGCGCCCTTGTCGGCTGGCCAACAGATAGAGCAGCTTGAATTCTGTGGCAGTGAGGGTAACGCTTTTTCCATCGAGCAGGACTTCGTGTTTCTCTGGATCTATGGAGATATTCTGAATCTCAATGACGGGTTGCTTGCTGTCGGCACTGGCTTTTCCGCGTCGAAGGATGTTTTTGACGCGGAGTGTGAGTTCACGTGGGCTGAAGGGTTTGGTGACGTAGTCATCGGCTCCGACTTCCAGGCCAATCACTCGGTCAATTTCATCGGCTTTGGCCGTGAGCATGATGATGGGGATGTCTTGAGTTTCGGTATTTCTACGTAGAATTTTGCAGACTTCGATGCCGTCAATCTCCGGGAGCATGAGATCGAGAATGATCAGGTCCGGGAGGTGGCGTTGAGCCAATTCCAAGGCCCGTGTACCATTAGCAGCAGTGAAGACTTGGTAGCCGGCTCCCTTGAGATTGTAATCTATCAATTCCAGAGCATCAGGCTCATCATCGACGACCAGGACTTTCGCTTTCATTTTTTGGTAATTAGGGGTGTAGGTGGTCGGGATAGGCGAATTTATTGGGTGTGTTTAGCACCGTTGCTATGCCGGATGTCTTCGCCTTCATGGATGTATACAGCTTCTTCGGCAATGTTCTTGGCGTGGTCGGCTATACGTTCGAGACTTTTGGAGACGACCATGAGGCTCAGTGATCTGGATATATTGACCGGGCTTTCTGCGATATATCCGGCCAGTTCCCTATGGACCTGGCTGTTGATTTGATTGACGAGTTGGTCTTTGGGTTGGACCGCACGGGCTTTTTCTGTGTCTCCCTGAACAAAGGAATCCAGGGCGTCCCGGAGCATTTCTGTTGCTCTTTCTGCCATGGTGGGAATATCGATATATTCCTTGAGGTTGGGCTCCTTATTGAGGATCAGGGTGCATTTGGCAATTTTGGCAGCTTCATCTCCAATGCGTTCGAGATCGTTGGAGATTTTCATTCCGGTCACGATCATGCGAAGATCTTTAGCCAATGGAGCCTGAGAGAGGAGGCGTATGGCTTCATTGTCGATACTGATTTCAAATTCATCCAGGATGTAGTCATCTTTTTTGACTTGTTCCGCCAGTTTATCGTCCCGTTCAAGCAGGGCTTTGATTGCTCTGACAATGGCTCCTTCCGCATGACTGGCCATGGCAAGAAGTTCGTTTTTAAAGTCGGCGATTTCTTTTTGGAGGATTTGCATAACGTGTGGTTTCGGGGTGGTTTGGGGAGATGTGCCGTTTACCCGAAACGGCCAGTTACATAATCTTCTGTCTGCTTGATCTTGGGGTTGGTGAAGATTTGTTGGGTTTCGCCGTATTCGATGAGTTCCCCAAGGTAGAAAAATGCGGTGTTGTCGGAAATTCGTGTGGCCTGCTGCATATTGTGGGTCACGATGATGATGGTAAACTGGTCACGCAGTTCATCGATGAGGTCCTCAATTTTGCCGGTGGCAATGGGGTCGAGGGCTGAGCAGGGTTCATCCATGAGGAGGATTTCCGGTTGGTTTGCAATGGCTCGGGCAATGCAGAGTCGTTGCATTTGTCCTCCGGAGAGTCCGAGAGCACTTTCATGAAGGCGGTCTTTGACTTCTTCCCAGAGAGCGGCCTTTTTCAAGCTGCGTTCCACGGTTTCATCCAGTTCCGCTTTGTTTCGTCGGCCAGCCACCCGAAGGCTGAAGATGACGTTTTCGTAGATACTTTTTGGGAAGGGGTTGTATTTCTGGAAGACCATGCCGACGCGTTTGCGCAGGGAGATGATTTCTACAGCAGGGTCGTAGATACTGTTGCCTGCAATGGTAATGTCCCCTTTATGTCGGATGTCATCAACCAGGTCATTCATTCGGTTGAAGTTTCGCAGGAGAGTCGACTTTCCGCAGCCGGAGGGTCCAATCAGGGCGGTGACTTTCTTTTCCTGGACATCAAGATTCAGGTCAAAGAGGACTTGGTTCTCTCCATACCAGAAGCAGTAATCCTGTACCCGGATATAGGGAGGAGAAGCCTTGGGCTCCTCATTGGTGGTATCGGGAGAGGGTTGAGCCTGCGTATCCGGGCTTTTTGCGGGGGGCGGTTCTTCCATGGTTTCCATGTCAAATTCTTAATTATCAGGGTTAGGAAAAGGTAGGGGAATTCTCAGAAGACGGCACTGGAATATTTTTTTCTCAAATGGTTGCGGATGAGGATGGCAAAAAGATTCATGACCACAACCAGCAATATGAGTAGAAAGGTTGTGGCGAAGACCATGGGTTTTGCGGCTTCCGAGTCAGGGGATTGAAACCCGAGGTCGTAAATATGGAAACCCAGGTGCATGAACTTTCGTTCCATGTGCAGGAAGGGAGCCATCATATCCAGAGGCAGGTCAGGGGCGAGTTTGACAACTCCTACCAACATGAGGGGGGCAACTTCCCCAGCACCCCGAGCCATGGCAAGGATCAGTCCTGTCAGGATACCTGGAGCACTGGCGGGTAGAACAATCCTTTGTATGGTCTGCCATTTGGAGGCTCCACAGGCCAGAGAGGCTTCCCGGACACCTCTGGGAACTGAGGCCAGGGCTTCTTCGGTTGCGACGACCACAACAGGCACAGTCATCAATGCGAGGGTGAGCGAAGCCCAGAGTATACCTCCGGTTCCGAATGTTGGCGTGTTATCCAGGAGGCGGTCCTTGAAGAAGATGCTGTCAATGGTGCCTCCCATCAGGTAGACAAAGAAGCCCAATCCAAAGACGCCAAAGACAATGGAGGGCACGCCTGCCAGGTTGTTTACTGCAATGCGTACAGACCTGACCATGAAGCCTTGCTTGGCATATTCCCTCAGATAGATCGCCGCGACGACTCCAAAGGGCATCACGGCAATGCTCATGAGCACGGTCATGACGAAGGTTCCGAAAATGGCCGGGAAAATGCCTCCTTCCATATTGGCTTCCCGTGGGTTTTCGCTCAGGAATGCCCAGAACTTTCTGACAAAAAATCCCGCCTTATCCGACATGCCAAACTGGTTGGGTGCATAGATATCTGTAAAGTGGGCTACGGGTAATGTGTTTTCCTCACCGGCTGCCGTGTGGTAGACAAGGAGCACTTCTTCCTGCTTTTCTCTTAGCTTTCCAGCCTCTTCTTCCAGGACTATGTATTCTTTTTCCAAAGCTTCCTGGCGTTTCATGAGTTTGGAAAACACAGGTAACTCTTCCGCCTTCTCTCCATGCTCTTTTTCCAGTGCCAGCCCACGGATGCGAATTTTCTCCATCTCTGCATTGATTTTCCCTATGTCTTTTTTCTCGATGGAAGTGAACTCCTCTCTTCGATGATTTCCTTCTTTGAGGTATTTTTGCAGGGTTGCCATGAAGTTCCCGTCGCTTTTCTCGATCATTTTGCCTTCAGGGAGTTCCAGCCTCACCGGTAGAAAAAGAGCGCTGCCGTATTCCAGCCTTTCTCCTACCAGCACCTCCTCGGGTTTGTGCATCTTTTCGACCTGCTCTTTGGAGATAAATTTGTACATGAAGTCGTACAAATCCTTGTTGCCGGTGAAGAACTGATATTCCTGAGTGGAGTCATTGCCTTCACCAGAAATTTCGGCAGAGAGTTTTTCTCTCTCCATGGTAATCACTCCAAAGAAGTTTTTGGCTCCACCGACATGTTCAGTGCTATCTTCCTTCAGCTGGATTTCGTAGACAGGTTTCGGCCAGAACACAGTCACGCCATTGACCGTGATGATCCAGAGCAGATACAGCACCATGGTGACCCCAATGACCAATCCCATGGAGGTAAGCCATACCAATGGCTCCCCGGCGGGTATTTCTTTTTTTGATTGGTTCATCCTACGGTCTTGAATCTTTCCCGTAATTTTTGACGGGTGATTTCCGCCACTGTATTGATGGCGAATGTTAAAATGAAGAGGAGCATGGCTCCGAGGAAGAGGGAACGGTAAAGAGTGCTGTGATGGGGGGCTTCCGGAAGTTCAACTGCAATGTTGGCCGATAAGGTACGCATTCCGGAGAATGGATTGAGATCCATGAGGGGAGTGTTACCCGTAGCCATGACCAAAATCATGGTTTCCCCGACCGCTCTTCCCAGGCCGATCATGATGGCGGAAAAGATGCCGGCTGAGGCTGTGGGCAAGACAACTCTCCATGCCGTTTGCCAGCGACTGGCCCCCAGAGCGTAAGAGGCACTTCGCAGATATGTGGGAACATTGCTCATCGCATCTTCGGAGATGGTAAAAATGATGGGGATTACGGCAAATCCCATCGCGAATCCGGCGACCACCGAGTTCCTTTGTTCAAAGGGCAATCCTGTCGCTTCCGGCCACCAGGTTCTAAAGTCTGCAACGGTTTTGCCGGTTACCGGATCGGTTACGGTGAACAGTAAGCCCTCCAGTGTGGGGCCGAGTTGCCAGCCAATCCAGGTGGTGACAAACAAAAGAGGCAGAAGTCCCCAGATTTCTCTACCCGGCTTGATCAGGTTTCTTTTTTCGGTAGGCAGTTGGCTCCATGCCCATCCCGCAATGTACGTCACCAAGGGGACTAAAATCAGAACGGAAAGGATCGAGGGGATTTTGGTTTCCAGAATGGGAGCCAGCCAGAGAGCTGCGAGGAAGCCGAGTACAACAGAAGGCAGCGATGCCATAATCTCCATGGTTGGCTTTACGATCTTGGCAAGGGAGGGTTGTAAAAACTGTGACGTGTAGGCGGCGGCAAGGACTGCGATGGGCACAGCAAAGATCAACGCATAAAATGTCCCTTTGAAGGATCCCGCAAGTAAGGGGATCATGGAGAGCTTGGGCTCAAAGCTGGAGCCGGAACCTGTCGACTGCCATAGGTATTTCGGTTGCGGTTGGCCTTCATACCAGACTTTTCCAAAAAAGGCTCTTAATCCGGACTCCGGGTGAGGGTCATCCAGCATATAGAGGTGCAGGGAGGCATCTTTTCCTACAAAGCCCATGCTGTCATACTTGGGACCGATGAAAGCGATTTGAGGCTCGACCGGGAGTTCGGTTTCCCAGCGGGTCTTGCCGGTAGTGGCATACTCCAGAAACGCCTTTTTGCCTTCTCCATGGAGAAAGGCACGATTACGTAAGCTTGCTGAAAAGAAACTCGAAGGCCCTTCCAGCTTCCTCACATCCTGCAAGGTGTGGTACTGGAGTTCCTCCGTTTTTTCGTTCAAGGACATGCTGAGGATACGTACATGCCCTTTGGAGGAAGTGACGACCACGGAGATTTTTCCGAGAAGCCAGTTCATTTTACCAAGAGTGCCTTCTGACTCTGTAAAAGGTACAAAAGTTTGAGTATGGGTAATCTCGGCTCCCGATTTTGCAAAATAATGAAATTTACCCTCCTTATCCCCAACGAGGATCGCGGTCCCGAGGCCATTGACCAGGACACTTTGCGGCTCAGCATCCAGCTCTCCGGTAAGGGCGTACTCTTTTTCCCGTTGTAGCTTTCCTGAGCCGAAGAGGGCTTTCTTGGCCTTAAAACGAAGAATGTTCAGCTCATTGCCTTCCTCTCCCTTTTGGATGGCTGCAACAATGCGTTCACCGGGAACATCATAAAAGTCAAAGGCAAGTATGGGAGCCCCTGCTTTTCCGATTTGAAAAGGTGCACCGGATTCGAGGCTGGCCTCAATCGTACGTCCCTGCTGGTCATCAAAATTTGCCTTGTACTGGACTCTGACCATGCGGCAACGCCCCTCCTGTCCGCCGAAGATCGCTGTAGAAGTCCCGGGGTCGTAGTGTACGATGTCGTAAGTTTCTCCTTCCTCAAAGCCAGCGTTCAGCTCCAGAACAGGAGAATTGGAAGGCTTTTCTCCCTCTTTGTTGAGAGTGTTGTAAAACCGGAAGACGCCATCCTTGGTAGCCAGAAAGGGGAGCTCTCCCCACTCATCAATGCCGGCGGTATCGAAGTTTTCCAGACCTGTTTGGATCACTATGCCTTCCTGAACTTTCGCATTTTGGAACAGGGGTAGAATCTGGATCAGGATGAAGAGGAAAATGCAAAAAATCGCACCGATAATACCAATGCCTCCGATGCGAATGAAGTTGTTCATAAACGAGTCGACCAAGAGAGTCGGCTTGCTCACTTCAAAGCGTTTCGGATCAGGTGGTGGATCGGTTGTAGTTGGCATTCTTGCTAAATGACGGTGTCCGGGATGGTGGTTTTTCCATCCCGGACAACATTTTTCGAAAGAAATTGGACAATTTCTGAATTACTTCTCGATAGTGGCCCGGATTTGCGAGGCAATTTCCGCTGGCAGTGGATAATATCCATCCTTGGCAACAATTTGCTGTCCTTGCTTGGAAAGTGCGAATTTCAGGAATTCACGAGTCAGTTTATCCAGGCTTTTGTTGGGAGCCTTGTTGCAATAGATGAGCAAGGTCCTCGCCAGAGGGTAATCGCCAGTCAGGCAATTTTCTGCTGTCGGTTCGAAATGTCCGCCTTCATCACCGGCAATTTTCAGTGCTTTTACACCGGATGTTTTGTAGCCGATGCCTGAGTAGCCCAGGCCACCAAGATCGCTGGATACTCCCTGCACAACTGCGGATGATCCAGGCTGCTCTTTTACGGCAGTGGAGTAATCACCACTCAGCAAAGCTACTTTTTTGAAGAAGCCATAAGTGCCGGATGCACTGTTGCGGCCGTAGAGGCTGAGCGTTTTGGAAGACCAGGCACCTTTTGCTCCGAGGTCCCCCCATACTTTTGCGGGTTTCCCTCCTCTTTTGAATGTGCTGGAGAAAGCAGTATCCACTTGTTTCAGGCTGAGCTGGTCAATTGGATTGTCCTTGTTGGCAAACACTGCCAACGCGTCAATGGCTACGCTGACCTGTGTCGGCTTGTAGCCAAACTTCTTCTCAAATTTATCGATTTCCGAATCTTTCATTTCCCGGCTCATGGGGCCGAGTTGGGAAGTACCTTCAATCAAAGACGGAGGTGCCGTGGAGGAGCCTTTGCCTTCGATCTGGATTTTGACATTCGGGTAGTAGGTCTGAAAACCTTCTGCCCAGAGAGCCATCATATTGTTGAGAGTGTCCGAGCCCACGGCATTTAGGGTGCCGGAAACTCCAAACACTTTCTTGTAATCAGGAAGATTCGAGTCCACCTGTCCGGCCATAAGCTGGGATACGGAGCTGACTGCCAATGCAAAAAGTGCAGTGATTTGCTTTGTGTTGTTCATGGGTAATGATTTCGGGTTTTAATAATATTTTCTTTGAAGCGATCTACAAATGTGTGTCTTTGGTGTTACGATTTGGTTTCTATCCAGACTTACCAGCTGATGCGGAAACCAGATGTAACTCCCCA
>CAYSOI010000122.1:0-10343 GCA_964432425.1 uncultured Opitutales bacterium
CCGACTTTCCAGTGGTAGTGGACCAGGCCTGGGGGATAGTTTTCGGGGTAGAGTTCGTGGATGAGAAGGAAGGGGACGCTGAAGCTGGCATGGAGGCTGGCGGAGGCGCCGAGCATGGTCATGGTGCAATGTGGAGCCAGGGGGACGAAGTAGGCTTCGGCGAGAGTCGCGATTTTTTTGATTTGGCTGATGCCTCCGGTGTGTCCGCAATCGGGTTGGAGCACGTCGAGGCAGCGTTCCTGAAGATAGGGGAGCATGCCCCAGATGGTGCGGTCCCGTTCTCCGGCAGCCATGGGGATGCGGATGTGTTGTTTGAGGCGTTTGAACACTTCGATATTTCCGGGAACGGCGACTTCTTCAAGGAAGAGCAGATTGTAGGGTTCAATGGCGTTGGCGAACTGGATGAGGGTGGCAGGTGGAATGGCGCAGTGAGCGTCAAACATGATGGCACCTTCGGCACCGACCCGTTGTCTGCCTTCTTTGACCATGCGAACCAGGGAGTCGATGGACTTGGGGTCACCGGAATAGGGCCAGGGTCCTCCCGTGCCGAGTTTGAAGGCATGAGGTGTTGGGTAGACGCGAAGTTTATCTCGGGTTGGTCCTCCAAGCAGTCGATACACTGGAACGCCCCAGGCTTTGCCGGTAATGTCCCAAAGGGCCATGTCGATACCGGAGAGCACGTGGGTCATGAAGGGGCCACCCCGCATGTCTCGATGGGAACGGTAAATCTTTTGCCAGAGGTGTTCGATGCGGGTCGGGTTTTCTCCGACCAGGAGTTCTGAAAGGGATCTGGCCAGGTGGGCGGCCGCGTTGGGCTCGAGTCCGGTCACTTCGCCCCATCCGAAGATTTTGTGGTTGGTGATGATTTTGATGAAGACTTTGTGGGCCACCCGGTGAGCTTCCAGGGAGGAGATGCGAAGGTTGGCTCCCTTGTCTTCCACCTGGGCGGCGGGATTGGATTCCTGACCAATGGCATCCTGGAGTAGGGAGACGCCGGCTGCGAGTGTTGTGGATTGCTGGAGAAACTGACGGCGGGATGGTTTTGGCAAAGGCATGATGTGGTTTTCTCTGAATGGTGGGTGGGGGTCAATCTTACGGTGCTCCGGAGTGGACAAATGGATGCTCCTGAACACTTTCAACATTATGAATGTAAACAAATGGTTGAGTTGGCTGCCTTTGATTTGGGTTTGTAGTGGTTTGGCGGCGGAGGTGGAGTTTCGGGCCAGGGTGACTCAATTGGAGCCGGAGCAACCTGTGAGGATTCATTGGCGATGGGGGGGAGAAGGTTTGGGGGGCCGGGTGGTGTCTGGAGAGCTGACACGATTTTTGCCGGACGAGAAGCCAGTGGGTGAGGTGATTGTGGAGGGGAAGACTTACAATTATGGTTATCTGCAGCTTGGAAGTTGGTCGAAGTGGGTGTCGGTGTCGGAGTTCAAGACAAAGGCCCGGAGGTTGTTTGTGACGTTTACGTTGGAGGGACGTCAGGATGGTCGGGCTTTGAGAGACGGGGAGCTGGAATTGGAGTTCAGGAAGGATGGGGTGGAGTTGAAGAAGGTTTCGGTATTGGGTCCGGATGGGCCGACTTTTGGGGTGGTGGTGCCGTTGCAGCATGTGGAGTCTGCGGAGGAATTTGTGGCGGAGTTGGGGAGCTTGCGGGATTATGCCCGGCGGAAGGTGGAGGTGTTGTCGGAGGCTCCTTGGGCGAAGTTGGCAGCACCGAAGCTTTATGGGATCGTGACGGATTGTGCGGGATACAAACCAGGTTCCGGGTATGGTTGCCGTACGGCGGACAAGGCGACCATGCTGGAGGAGTTCAATGTACTGAAATTGCTGGGGATCAATGGGACTCGTTCCTGCCCGGATTTTGTGTTGGAGCAGATCAAGGGTGGCGTAGGAATTGGGCCAGACTTTTCGAGAGTGCGGATCACGCATACAACGGGTTATCCGATCAACATGGTGAAACGGGCAGATGGGAAGGCTCCGAGGCGAAGTCCTGGGGATGGTTGCCCGAATCATCCTTTGAATGTGAAGGGCATTCCGGAACGGGTGGATGCAGCCGTGCAGAAGTTGGAGAAGGAGGTTGAGGCGTTGCCAGTTGGGGAAGTTTGGGCACTTACAGTGGATGAAATTGGCAGTGTTTTTGATGGTTCACCGGAAGGGAAAGCTCACCAGGGGGCATGTAAATATTGTCAGGAGGATTTCCGCAGAATGGTCCGCGAAGATGGGCGGACACTGCAAGATTTTGGGGCGAAGGATTGGAGTGAGATCCGGTCGACCTACGGGTATTGGGCTACGAGTTTTTGGGACCGAAAGCAGGAGTTGGAAAAGTCAGTGACGGATGCTCGGAAACGTATGGATGCAGAAGTTGGGTCGACTTTTGATCTCGATAAGGAGAATGAGGCTGTGGACTCCATACTGCTGGAGTTGGAGGAAGAGAAGCCGAAGAAGACTGAAGGCAAACCTTCGCCCAAGGCGTTGGCCGAGGCGGAGAAGCAATTGCGGGATTTTATCTGGACGGGGAAAGTGCAGGGGGAGGTCAAGAAACCTCAGGAACACAATCTGTCTGAAGAGGGTTGGGATTTGCTGCATTACTACTCCCGGAAGTACAATGGGGAGGCTTCAGCCAGGTTATTTGCACCATTGCGGGATGCGGTGGCGGCAACTGGGAAGAATGTCTACTCTTATGCTTTGCGGGGGAACACGTTTCTGATGGGAGGGCACAGTTTGGGGTTCTTTGATTTTTACAAACATGCGGACAATGGGTTTGTGTATGAGACTTCGAATCGGGATGCACGTGTTTGGCAATGGGACAGTTATCTTTGTGATGTGGGGCGGAGTTTGTCGCGTTTCCGGGGAAAGCGTTTTGCGGTGTACGTGAAGCCGCATCGTGGAGCACCTGTGCAGAGGGCGTTGAGTGCGGTGGCTCGTGGAGCGAAGATGATCTATTGGTATACCTACGGGCCGGATTGGTCCAAAGGGGACACTTTTGGAGGGAAGCTGGAGGTGTTGGAAAAGATTGGCTGGGTGAATCGATTGATCGGACAAGCGGAAGAGGTGATTTACGATTCGGAATGGGCGGTTCCGGCAGAGGTAGCCATTGTGCGGCCAAGGACGGCGGAGTTTTTGTCAAACAATGCATCCTGGGAGAACGGTAAGTGGGTGCACACGGCCTTGATGCACAATCATGTGCCGGTCGATGCTTTGGATGAGGACTTGCTGATGGAGTTGGATTTGAGTTCCTACAAGGTGGTCGTGGTCTGTGGAGATCACCTGCGTCGGGACGTGGCTGCGAAGTTGAAGAAGTGGGTGAAGGACGGGGGGCATTTGGTGAGCTATGGGAATGGCATGGCAAGAGATGAAGCTAACCGCCCTTTGACCAATCTGCTTCCTGTGTTGGGGCTGCAGAAAAGGGGGGAGTTGGAATTGTGGGGGAAAGTGTCCAAATATGGTGCGACAAAACTGCGTTCTGTGGAGTCTCTGAAGGAAACGCCAGCGGGTGCCCACATTCTGCTCCATAACGAGGCATCCAACTCCTTTTTGCCCAAAGTTGGCCGGGAAGTGTTGCAGCCCATGGAGGATGCAGAAGTGATGGCGAAGTATGCAGATGGTGGAGCT
This sequence comes from uncultured Opitutales bacterium, assembly GCA_964432425.1. GTDB lineage: Bacteria > Verrucomicrobiota > Verrucomicrobiia > Opitutales > JABJCN01 > JAYPDO01. The sequence continues at coordinate 3,616 of CAYSOI010000122.1, forward strand.
GCCATCGTCCGCCATACCTACGGGAAAGGAGCCGCATGGACATTTGGGTTTTATGCCGGGCTGGAATATGCCACGGAAACGATGGCTGGTGAGCCGTTTGCATTTTGGAAACAAGACCTGTTGGCTCAACCCCTTCGAAATGCGAAAATTTTGCCGGTTGTCGAGGCGACGGAGCCTTTGGTCGAAGGGATCCTCGTAAAAAACCGGAAAACCGGCAGACGGGCCGTTATTTTGATCAATTGGAAATTTGCAATTGAGGAGCCGCTGACTTTAACCCTACGTAGTTTGGAGCCGGTCTCCTCGGTACGATCCTTGGCCTTAAACAAGACCCTTCCGCTTCATCCGGCACAGGATGGAAAAATTCTACATCTTCCAAGCCTTGCAGAAGGGGACATTTTGTTGCTGGAATAACTTTTTGGAAATGACTGAACAATCTACAAAAGAAACCAAACCCACCATTCCCGGTGCAGGTGCAAGCATTCTCTGGGGGCTTGCTGGCCTGATCCTTTTTCCATTGCCGCTCATTGGCGTGGTTTGTGGCGTCGTGGCGATCACCAAAGCCCAAACGGCCAAGACTTACCTCAAAGGGCGGGAAGAGGAGTATCTCGGTGAAGCTACGGCCAAACTTGGATATCGCCTGGGCATTACCGCCGTCATTTTTGCCCATTTGGGATATCTTGCTGTTGCGGCCTATCTTCGCATGGGTATGCAGTAAGTTTTTCATCCAACACATTTGCAGGCTCTCAGTTTATTCCTCAGCTTTGGTCTAACAATGAAACTTATTCATTCCACAATTCCCGCCTTTTTTCTTCTGTGTTTGGGGGCCAACCTGTTTTCGGCTCCGCTTGATTTCACTCGTGATGTTAGGCCAATTTTTTCGGAGAATTGCTTCCATTGTCATGGTTTTGACGCCAAGGCCCGGAAGGCGGACTTGCGGCTGGATGATGAGAAAAGTACCAGGCAGTTCATTGTTCCTGGAAAATCCGGGGAGAGTGAGTTGATGGCCAGGCTCCGGTCGGAAGATCCGGATGAAAAGATGCCGCCGCCAGACTCCCATCGTATCCTGACTCAACAGCAAATCGAGACTGTAGCCCAATGGATCGACGAGGGAGCAAAGTGGGGGGGCCATTGGTCTTTCAGTCGAGTGCCGGAGACGGATGTCACGAAGTTTGGAAAGGGGAACCCGGTGGATCATTTTGTCGACAAGAAGTTGAAGGAGGAAGGGATCACGCCAAATCTTCGGGCATCGAAACGTACGCTCATCCGGCGGGTGGCTTTGGATTTGACCGGACTTCCGCCAACTCCCGAACAAGTCGAGGCGTTTCTTGCCGATGACCGTCCCGATGCATGGGAGCGGGTAGTGGACCAGTTTCTGGCGTCTCCAGCCTATGGCGAACGGATGGCTTGGGATTGGCTCGATGTGGCCCGATATGCCGACACCAATGGCTATCAGGGTGACCGTGAACGCACGATGTGGCCATGGCGGGATTGGGTGGTCAAGGCATTCAACGAAAACATGCCTTATGATCAGTTCACAATCTGGCAACTGGCCGGCGATTTACTTCCCGATGCCACCGAAGAGCAAATCCTGGCCACGGCCTTCAATCGCAACCACATGATCAATGGCGAAGGTGGACGGATTGCGGAAGAGAACCGTGTCGACTACGTCTTCGATATGACCGAGACCATGGGCACGGCCTGGCTGGGGCTGACTTTGCAGTGTGCTCGTTGCCACGATCATAAATTTGATCCTCTGACCCAGCAGGAGTATTATCAGATGACCGCCTTCTTTAATCAGACGCCGGTAAATGGTGGTGAAAAAGATCCGCAGGCGAAACCCAACCTTTCCGTAGCCTCACCTGAGCAAAAGGCTAGGGAAAAGGAATTGTCCGAGCAGTATGCTGCTGCCCAGAAGGCTCAAAATACCCGTGCTGGGGAACTTCGCTCCCAGCAGGCACAATGGGAGGCGGGTTTGTCCTTGAAAAGTGATTGGGTGCATCTCGTTCCCAAATCAGCCAAAGCGAGGGAAGTGGACCTGACGATCTTGCCTGATCACTCAGTCCTCGCCACTGGAGCCAACCCCCGCAAGGAGACGCATGTCGTACAATTTGAACCGGAGTTGAAGAAGATCACCGCCATCCGCCTGGATGCACTTCAGCATGAATCCTTCACCAACAAAGGCAAAGGGCTGGCCCGTTCAGACAGCGGAAACTTTGTGCTCACAGAATTCGAAGTCCGTAGTGGCGGGAAGCGGATTGGGGTGGCCTCGGCAACGGCCTCCAATGAACAAAGCTCCAGCCTGAAGGTCACCAATGCCTTTGATGGGAAACCTCAGACGGGTTGGGCCGTGTTGAAAAGCAGAATGGTCGACCAACCTCACCACGCCATCTTTGTCCTCAAGGAGCCTGCCCACGGCCCACTGGAGATTACTCTTCGACATGATTCGGTCCACAAACACCACTTCATTGGCCGTTTCCGTCTTTCCGCCACGGACTCCAGCAACCCCGCAGATTTGGGTGAAGACCAGGAACTTGCCAGTGCCTTGCGGGTTGAGCCTGGAAAGCGCAGCAAGGCACAAAAGGCACTGCTGGAGAAGAAACACCGTTCTTCAGATAAGGCCTATCGGGAATTAGCTACCAAAGTTGAACGGATGAAAAAATCCCTCGACCAACTCCGTGGCTCCTATCCGAAAGTCATGGTCATGGAGGACATGGACAAGCCCCGTCTCTCTTACATACTTGAAGGCGGACTCTACAGCCACCGTGGAGAAGAAGTTCAGGCCGCCGTTCCTGGAATTTTCCCCAAACTGCCGGAGGCGGACCGCCCGAACCGCTTGGCTCTGGCCAAATGGTTGGTCAACCGAGACAATCCGTTGACATCCAGGGTCACGGTAAACCGGGTTTGGCAGATGCTGTTCGGAGTGGGCCTGGTCAAAACGGTGGAGGATTTTGGAGTGCAGGCAGAGTATCCGGTGTATCCCGAACTCTTCGATTGGCTGGCGGCGGAATTCATGGATTCAGGCTGGGATGTGAAGCATTTGCTCAAGACCATCTTGCTCAGTGAAGCCTACCAAAGGAGTTCGAACATTGATTCTCCTAAGGTCTACGAAGTCGACCCGGATAATCGTCTTCTTGCCCGTGGTCCGCGTTATCGACTTCCCAGTTGGATGATCCGTGACCAGGCATTAGCTGCCGCCGGATTGCTCAATCCGGAACAAGGTGGGCCAGCATTCCAAGCCTACCAGCCTCCAGGGATTTGGGAGGAGGCCACTTTTGGCAAAAAGAAATACAATCAGGCCAAAGGGGAGGATCTTTATCGCCGGAGTCTTTACGCATTCTGGCGGCGGATTGTTGGGCCGACCATGTTCTTCGACTCCGGAAAGCGGCAGATCTGTGAAGTCAAGATTGCCAGGACCAATACCCCGATGCATGCCCTTAGCACCCTAAATGATGTCACCTATATCGAAGCCGCCCGGCACCTTGCCAGGAATGCTTTTCATGCCAGTGACGAGGATGCCGCACGTTTGGAATACATTGGCCAACGTCTCCTTTCCCGGCTACCCACCAAGACAGAACTTGTCATCTGGAAACGCAGTTTGGCCAGGGCACGAAAAACCTTTGAAAAGGCACCCCAAGATGCCGAAGCGTTATTGGCTATGGGAGATTCTCCACGAGACACTTCCTTGCCTGTAGCCGAACATGCCGCTTACTCCACCGTTTGCCTGATGCTTTTGAACCTGGACGAAACTTTGAACAAAGAATGAGTGCTCCCTACCAGATCCTTGACCCCCATTCCCCTGAGCCTCTTCAGGGACATCAACTTGCCATCAACCGCCGCCAGTTCTTTGGCAAGAGTGCGACAGGTATTGGTGTGGCCGCTCTGGCCAGCCTGCTAGGGAAGGAGACCGCTGAAGCCAAGGGAGTGGCCGGCTTCCCCAACCATACCGCCAAAGCCAAGCGGGTCATCTACCTTTTCCAAAACGGGGGGCCGACTCATGTCGATACCTTCGACTACAAACCGATGCTGAAAAAGCTCCATGGGAAACCCTTGCCGGCTGGATATGCCGAGGGGAAACGTTTCAGTACCATGACAGGAAAGGCGGACGGGAAGTTGATGCTCAATTCCATCGAACCTTTCGCCCAACATGGGCAAAGCGGAGCATGGGTCAGCAAGCTCTTCCCGCACACCGCTAAAGTTGCGGACGATCTTTGTTTCATCAAGAGCCTGCATACCGACGCGGTAAACCATGCGCCTGCGATCACGTTCCTGCTCAGTGGTGCCCAGATCCCGGGGCGTCCGACCCTGGGAGCCTGGCTGACCTATGGTCTCGGTGTGGAAGGCGAAGAGTTGCCGGGTTTTGTCGTCATGACTTCGGTCAGCAAAGGGACGACCTGTGGACAAATCTTTTATGACTTTTACTGGGGCAGTGGGTTTTTGCCATCCCGTTTCCAGGGAGCCAAATTCCGGGGAATGGGCGACCCAGTGCTGTACTTGAAAAACCCAGATGGGATGAGCCGGAAACTCCGCCGGGGCATGCTGGATGATCTTGCTGAGCTGAACTCTCTCAAATTCCAACAGATGGGCGACCCCGAGATTCAGACCCGGATTGCCCAGTACGAGATGTCCTACCGGATGCAGACCAGTGTGCCGGAGCTGACCGACTTCTCCGATGAGCCCCAGCACATTCTCGACATGTATGGCCCCGGGGTTAAGGAACAAGGCACATTTGCCTACAATTGCCTCATGGCACGGCGACTCATCGAGCGGGGTGTCCGGTTTGTCCAATGCATGCATGCAGGATGGGACCAACACCGAAGCCTGACCACGGAACTCTACAATCAATGTCGGGACACGGATCAGCCCAGTGCTGCCTTGGTCAAGGACCTCAAGATGCGAGGCCTCCTTGATGACACCCTGGTCATCTGGGGCGGCGAATTTGGCCGTACACCTTTCATCCAGGGCAACATCAAAGACCGTCCACGGTGGGGTCGGGATCACCATCCCTACGCCTTCACCACCTGGATGGCCGGAGGCGGAGTCAAACCCGGCACGACCTACGGAGCGTCAGACGAACTCGGTTTCAACGCCGTGGAAAACCCGGTCCATGTCCATGATCTTCAGGCCACCATCCTTCACCTCCTCGGTATCGATCACGAACGCCTGACCTACCGTTTCCAAGGCCGCCAATTCCGTCTGACTGATGTCCACGGCCATATTGTCAAAGGCATCCTGGCCTAGTATGTTGGAGTTCTGAAATATTTTTCTGCGACGGTTTCCTATTTCCCTTCGGTTCCGAAGATGACGTAGAGAATGCCAGGAAGTATCACTCCAATGCCCATCGCCAGGTACAACCAGAACATGGCCTGTTGGGCTCTCGGGTCCAGGGGAGGTTTGGGATCTGGATTGTTCTTTACCATGGCCACCATTGAAACAAGTGAGGGTTTTCCCGATAGAAGACGATCAACCAGGGGATAAAAATCGCAAAGATGAGGACGAACGGAAAGAACCCGACCATAAAGATCCGTTGCCATCTTGGGATGTCAGAAAAATCATATTCTTTTTCACGTTGTCTCCGGGAACGCCTTCTGCGGCGACGGCGTTTTTTGGGTTTTTCCGGGTCTGGTGAAGGCTCTTCACTCATGCAACCAATATGAAGAATGAGAGAAAAAAGTCCAGTGGTGGAAAGAGGTTGGGCTTATTCCAGATTCAGTTTGTAAACCTTGGCGGCATTCTTCCAAAAGTACTTTTCGCTGGCTTCCTGACCCTTTCCGGAGAAGTAGGCATTTACCAGGACGACAAAGCTCTTGTAATCCCCGGATTTTTTGGTGCAGGGCCAGTTACTGCCGTAAATGAGCCGGTCACTGCCGAATTCATCCCAAAGAATGTCCAGAAGGCCTGCGTAGTAGGCTGGGTCCTGCGAGGCAGGTTGAATGGTGCAGCGTTGATAGAGGCCGGAAATTTTGCAGTGCACATTTTGGTGGCTAGCTAACTTTTTTACGGCATCAATCCATTCCTGTCCTGGCAGCTCTCCATCAATATTGTATCCGAGCACATGATTGACCACCAGACGAAGATTGGGAATAGCGGCGGCCAGGGCTTCGATTTGCTGCAGAGTGTCGATCCCTTTGCCATTCATGAGAATGTCTGCACTTAAGTCCGATGCGGCGAGGAGGCGTAAGCTCTCCCGAACTTTGGCGTCCGCATAATCAATGGTCTTCCCTTGTACCCGAAGGCGAATCCCAACAAAGCGAGGGTCCTGCTTCAACTTTTGCAAATGCTCTTCAAAGTCATCCCGGTAAGGATCAATATTGCCAACCAATCCGACGTAGAAAGAGTCGTCTTTCACCAAGTCCAGAATCCATTGATTGTCCGGAATGCGGTCACTGGCTTCCACGATGACTACGCCAGTTACGCCCGCCGGTTTCGCCACCCGGTTAAATTCCGCTGGCAAGTGTGGTTTATACAACACCGTGTCATCTTCCGGTGGCCAGGGCACACCATCCTCCCGACGTGTATCATAAAGGTGAATATGCGTATCAATGATATGCTTCACCTCCGGTAATTTGGAGGTAGGTCCACCAGCAGTGGGTTGAGCCGTTTTGCTGCAACTTGTGAAAAGGAGTGCCACCAAGATGGCAGGAATGAAGGGGATGAGGTTATGTTTCATAGTAGTGTTATGCCCCATAACCAATGAAGTGTCGTACACATAGCAAGCGTAGAGTCACACA
>CAYSOI010000123.1:0-10200 GCA_964432425.1 uncultured Opitutales bacterium
GTTCGCACTGAATTCGCTCAAACTTGGGCTCACAACCAGGATTGGGGGTCATTAAATAGTAGCCACGTTCACGTCCTGGAGGCTTGGAGTTGACGATGATGCGGCCATCCGTGAGGCAGGTGAAAGCCCAGGTTGAATAGTCTTTTCCCGATAGGTAGATCTCTTCGCCCGGCTTACCTCCGATTTTCCCTGCCATGACTCGGTAACCTCCGCCACCTGGTCTTCGGCGATTCCAGATTGGTGTATTCTTGTCGTCCCTTGTCCAAGTCTGGTTAAAGTCGGTGTGAGTGCCGTCGGTAATCTGGTGAAAACCTGTGCCATCCGCATTGATGATGCAGATCGCCGTCTTCCAGTTATGGGTCTCCTTTGCATTCACTAAACGGCGGAAAAAGACGAGTTTGTCCCCGGTCTTCGACCAGGATGGCTTGAAGTCCCAATGTCCTGTCGTCAGCGGTTTTCCCTCGGGCTGCCCAATGACATTGATATGGATCTCACCGTCCTTGTAGTAGGACGCACGATGACCTTTCTCAGAGCTAAATACGAGCAAAGGAAGAAATATTGAAATCAGAATGGTAGAAACGAGGAGTTTCTGGATAGGATTTGTTATGTACACGATCGGCAGGTAATTATCTGGGAAATATTGGGCAACAAATTCTTCTTTCTTCAGCCTTGAGAACCATTGATAATAGAAGAATACAAAGATAACCTCCGAAGCTAGAACTTTTCTTCAACCAAATACGTAAGATTCTCCTATTGTTGACGATCATTGACTACGCAGACCATGAATTGGAACTTCAATAGGACTTTCGCATTTTCCAGCATCTTGCTTGCGGGGCTACCAGCAACGGATGCCTCTGAATCGCAACCTCACGAAACGAAACTTAACCAAGCCATACTTGGTAAGTTCCTTCAAGATCACTGCATTCGTTGCCACGGGCCGGAAAAGCAGAAAGCCAAGTTGCGGTTTGATCAATTGGACTATGCAATCTCAGACAATGGGGAAGCGTTGCAGTATCAGGATGTTTTGGACGTTCTTAACAGTGGGGAAATGCCACCGGAGGATGAAAAACAGCCATCCCGAGGGGAACTGGAACTTGTGATCGGCCAACTGACGGAAGACTTGTTTAAGGCCCGGAAGCAACTTTCCTCCAGTGGTGGTCGGGTGGAGATGCGGCGTCTGAACCGTCGGGAATACTCCGCCACAATCGACCGGTTGTTCGGATTTGTCCCAGCCGCCTCCAAGATCCCACCGGATGGGGATGTCGAGAATTTCGATACCGTGGGCAGCCGACAGCACTTCACCACACAGCATATGGATCAATACTACGAACTTGGCCGGCAGATCCTCAAAGTGGGATTCAAGTGGGCTGGCAGGAAACAGCCTTTCAATACACAACGGCAAGATCCAGAAGGATGGTGGAACAGTCGATATCGCAAGGATATTGAGAATTGGAAAGGGAAGCCTGGAAAAGTCGTGAGGCTCTCGAAAATGCGAGTGGAATACCTGGCCCTCCCGCAGGTCGAAACCGGGGTCTACCTAAGTGAACCGTTACGCCACCTGGCCTACAGCTTCGGGGTGGACCCGAGGGGAACCTACCAAATCAAAGTCGTCGCCGGAACTGAGGGGAATGTGCAGCCCTTCCGGCGGTTTATCAAAGTTGATGCAAAGGAGGGGATTGCCGGTGTATTCCATGTCAACGGAACCTCAGAAAAGCCCACGGAAAGTGTTGCGAAAATCCGCCCCATCGCCCTCAAAAATGATGTGATTGGAGGACATGTTTCGGAAGACCGTACCGGAGCATGGTTGTCCCACTACCTCAACTCCATCAAACACCACGAGGGCTTAGATCTGAAAGACGAGGGCTTGATCTGGATCGATTCCTTCAAAATCGAAGGCCCGCTCTATCCAGAAGTGCGTAGCTTCTTTGACCGCTTGCTTTGCCCGGAAGAACCAACCCCGGGAAAGCCGACGAAAATGGTCTGGAACGATGCCAATGCCGGCGACCTGATCGCCCGGTTCACCAAAGAAGCCTTCCGCCGCCGAGAACCGGACCCACAATTCCTACTTGGCCTCGTTTCGTACTTCCAAAAGAAACGGGAAAAAGGGAAGCCTTTCCAGGACGCGATGATCGACACCCTTGCCGTGGTGATGGCTTCCCCTGGCTTTGTTTTCCTGAATGAAGAGACCAATGTCCGGCCAGGTACCCGCTTGGTTTCCCCTCGGGATATTGCGATCCGGCTCTCCTATTTTCTCACCAGTGCTCCACCGGACGAGACCCTCTACCAAGCCCTGGAAAAGGGGGCGATGTCCGACCGCGATGCCTACCACCGTGAAGTGGGCCGCATTCTCCGTGAGAACAACCGCTTACTCGCTGAGGGCTTTAGTAGCCAGTGGGCAGACTTTGTCCGGTTCGACTCCATTTCAGTTTCCAAAAATTTCCCGATCTATGCCCAGGGACTTCGTCACTCGATGAAGCAGGAAGTGATTGCCTACTTCCAAACCCTGATCAAGGAGAACCTTCCCATTGCCAAACTCATCCAGTCCGACTTTGCCACCGTCAACGCCCAGTTGGCAACGCATTATGGGATCCCAGGTGTCACCACCAATGAGTTTGTAAAAGTCAAACTACCGCCCGGTTCTCCAAGAGGCGGCTACCTGACCCAAGGTGCATTCCTGGTTGCCGGTTCCAATGGGGAGCGAACTTCCCCTCCAATCCGGGGGATGATCCTGATGAACCGTTTTCTCAACTCCCCACCGGCTCCACCCCCTCCAAATGTTCCCGAACTCGGTACAGGGGCGGAAGGCCCCCTCACTAACCGCAAACTGGTCGAACTCCACCAAACCCAAGTCCAATGTGCCTCTTGCCACCGAAAGATGGACACCATCGGCCTTGCCTTGGAAAACTTCGACACCATCGGTCGCTGGCGTGACACAGAAAAGCTTTTCCGGAAGCAGGAACCTATCCTGATCGAAGGTGCCTTGCCCGGAGGCAAAACGTTCACCAACTTCAAAGAGTTCCAGGCCATCCTCCTTGCCCACGAGGAAGACCTCGCCCGCAATATGGTAGAATCCTTGCTTGTCTACGCCCTTGGCCGCGACATCGAATTCACCGACGCCCCACACATTGACGAAATTCTCAATAAACTCCGCCCCAACCGCTTTCGCATGAAGGACATGGTCCACGCTATCGCTGAAAGCCCCATCTTCTTCTACAACTAACCTACCGCCCTGTCAAATTGCCACTTCGCCATGTCCACCCTTATCACCAACTCGACTTCCCGCCGCACCCTTCTTCGCAAAGGTGCCTTTTGCCTTGCCCTGCCACATCTCGATTCCCTCGTCCGTGCAGCCTCCACCACCAATGTCCCGAAACGCATGGTCTTCCTCGGGGGTGGCTACGGATTCACAGATACCTATCACGACCAGGGGGAAAGCTTTTTTCCGAAAAAAGCCGGACGTTTTTCCTCCATCGGCCTCCCCAAGGGGATGCAGCCTCTGAAACGCCACCAAGAAGACCTGACCCTCGTATCCAACCTCACCAACCTTGGAGTCAACAATCCCCACGGCGGCAGTTACGGATACCTGAACTGTGGTGCCTACCGCACCCACGAGCACTCCATCTCCTGTGACCAACTCGCCGCCCAAACCATCGGGAAAGACACTCGGTTCACCTCCCTCGTCCTGACCGCCCATGAACCCATTCCCGGACAAGGTGCCGGCCACGGTGCCGGGTTCTCCATTTCCGCTGATGCTCAAGGACGTTCTATCCCGGGAATCCGAACTCCCCTGCAACTCTACCGCACCCTCTTCGCTCAGAAAGGCGACTCCCCCGAGCAATTACTGGAACGGATCGACAACCGCCAAAGCATCCTCGATCTCGTCCGCGTTGACGGCAGCAGCATCCGCCGCACTCTCTCCAGGGAGGACCAGGTGAAGCTGGAGGAATACTTCACCAGTGTCCGCGAAATCGAACTCGGCCTCCAGCGCCAGGAACAGTGGGCCAACCGCCCTAAAATGGAAGCACCCATGGAAGAACCTTCCGCCTCCCTCCCCGGAGAAAAGGAAATCCGCCTCATGCTCGACATGCTCATCCTTGCCCTCCAAACCGGCATGACCCGCATCGCCTCCTACCGCCTGCCCGTCTGTTCCCTCATCACAGATTTAAAAATCTCCCTCAGCCCCCACTCCCTAAGCCACTACGGCTTCGATAATGACCGCCGGGCCGCTTCCGAAAGGCGGGACCAGAAACTGATGGAAATCTTCGCCTGGTTCCTCGACCGGCTCAAAGAAACCAAGGATTCCGAAGGCCGCCGCCTCTACGACAGCTGTATCGTCAGCTACGGCTCAAACCTCCGCACTGGCCATGGCCTGCAAAGTCTCCCCGCCCTCCTCTCCGGAGGAGGCGCAGACCGCATCAAGCACGGCCGCCACATTCAGCTTCCCAAAGAAGATACCTCCCTTGCCAACTACTGGCTCACCCTCCTCCAACAAGCAGGTGTGGAAACCCCAAAATTCCACTACAGCGATGGGGTGGTCTCGGAATTGTTGTCGTAGGGAAGCTACGTGCTGTCGCCGCTTGGCGGCTTGAAAGGGGAGGGTTCCGGGTTCTGCGGGCAGATGCCCGCAGCTATACGCGGCCGTCGCTTCGCGACTACTTGTGGGTTTATGGATGCCTCAAGAAACCCACAAGTTGACTTTACCAAAGGAGCGGGGACATTCCTGTCCCCGAAAAGAAATAGGAGGCCAGAGATGCCTTGGGATAATTCCAAAGATTCGCCTTACACCAGAATGTCGTGGATCACATGGCCGGCGACATCGGTGAGGCGGAAGTCTCGGCCGTTGTGGCGGTAGGTGAGGCGTTCGTGGTCGAGGCCCATGAGGTGGAGGACGGTGGCGTGGAGGTCGTTGACGGAGGTGCGGTTCTCGATTGCCTTGTATCCGAAATCATCAGAACGGCCGTATTGGACACCGCCTTTAATTCCGCCACCGGCGAACCACATGGTGAATGCATTGGGGTTGTGGTCACGGCCAGTTCCATTGCCTTGTGAGTCGGAGGTGCGGCCGAATTCACCCCCGCAGACAACGAGGGTTTCGTCCAGCATGCCCCTTTGTTTGAGGTCGCCAAGAAGTGCACCGATCGGTTTGTCGACGGACCGAGCCGCCACAGTATGGTTGGCCTTGATGTCATTATGGCCGTCCCAGGGCACATCGGAAACTCCTCCACCGCCGCCATTTGTTCCGGCGAATACGTGGATAAAACGTACACCCCGTTCGACCAGGCGACGGGCAGTCAGCAACTGGCGTCCGACGAGTTCAGTGGCCTTGTCGTCCATGCCATATTCATTGCGGATAGATTCGGTTTCTGAAGTGAGGTCAAAGGCCTTGGGGGCTGATGTCTGCATACGGTACGCCAGTTCATAGGCTTCCTGGCGGGCTTCAAGATTGGAAGTGTGTAGGCGTTGGGAAGCATGCACTTGGTTGAGGAAGCTGATGGCATCCAGTTGGGAACGCTGCTGAGTATCGTTGAGCTCGTCGAGTCGGGCAAGGTTGTCGATGACCTTCTTGTTGCCTCCATCAATGGTCGTGGCCTGGTAGACTTTGGGTAGGAAACCGGTGGACCAGATCGGATCTTCCCCACGGGGCTTCCGTGGAGCATGGAAGACAAAGGAACCAGGTAAGGAATTGTTGGGCGTACCGAGTCCGTACATCAGCCAACTGGCAATACTGGGGAAGCCTTGGCGAAAGACACCGGAGGTCAATTCCAGCATCGCTGGCGTGTGGTTGTTGGATCGGGAGAACATGGAGTAAATGAAGGCCATGTTATCCACGTGTTTTGACAAATGGGGGAAAAGGTCAGAGACCCATGCACCGGATTGCCCGTATTGCTTGAAGCTGAATGGCGAGGCCAGACACTTGCCGCTGGTCGTGAAGAACCCGGTTTTCGCATCCGCACCAGGCAGTGGCTTCCCATGCTGTTTCGTGAGCAATGGCTTGTAGTCGAAGGTATCGACTTGGGAAGGGGCACCTGTCATGTGGAGCCAGATGATGCTTTTGGCTTTGGCGGGATGATGTCCGGTGTCAATCGAGAGCGGGTTGTTTTTGGCAAATGCACCCTGGGTAGTGAAGATGCCGGCGGCGGCTCCGGCCTGTCCTAAAAATGAGCGTCGGGATGTGTAGGTTTTCATAGGTCTCCTTAATCGATGTAAACAAATTCGTTGCTACAGATGAGCAGTTGGCAGAGGTCTACCTTGGCTTTGTCAGCCGCGGCTTTATCGTCTTTGTAAAGTTCGGCTTGCCGGTCGAGGAAGTTGGTGAGGTACTTCAGTTCTTCCGGTCGGGGTTCGCGGGAAAAGGTTTCCCAATAGAGCTGATTCACCAGAGATTCATTGGAATCTGCAGTGATCCGCTTGGCCAGCTTGGCACTCATTTGCCGAACAAATTGGGAGTTCAACAAAGTCAGCGACTGCGGTGCAGAGTTGGTCTCATTTCGTTTCTCTTTGCCTTCAATGGCGTCGGGAGCATCGAAGAGCTGGAGGAAGGGGATGAGCTTACTGCGTTTAACGGTAAGGTAAACACTGCGGCGGGGATCGGTAAGCTTCAATGAGCCTGCTCCAAACATGCGGGTGTCGAGTTCACCGCTCATCTGCAAAAGGCGGTCTCGAATTACCTCGGCTTCGATCCGCTGGCGGCGGCGGGTCCAGAGCAAGTTGTTATTCGGATCCTCGGATAAACCAACCATGCTGGTCGCAACACCCTGGCGATAGACTGCGGAATTCAGGATGAGACGATGGATCGCCTTTTGGCTCCAGTTGTTTTCAATCAGAGCCAGGGCCAACCAGTCGAGCAGCTCAGGGTGGGTTGGAGCATCACCAGTGGTGCCAAAGTTACTGGCGGAGGTGACCAGACCTTTGCCCATGTGATACTTCCAGATGCGGTTGACGATGACCCGTGCAAGCAAGTTGCCGGCTCCCTTTTCTTCATCGGTAATCCATTCTGCAAATGCCAGACGAGGCTCGGTCTTGGCGGGATCTTTGATCCAGTGTGCATCATCCACATCGGGACGCATCAACACATCCATGAATCCGGGCTTGGCCGGGTCGAGTTTTACATCCGAGTTGCCGCGAACCAGATGGTGAATGGTGTATCGGCCATAGGTTGCCCCGTTCTTCTTGGCCTGGTAAATCTCGGTAAGTTCAGGCTTGGGCTCTTTGGCTTTGCTGGCTGCGATGTCGGCCTTCAGTTTCTTCCAGGTAGGCTCGTAAGGGCCATACCACTTGGTGACCGCAACCAAGTCTTTCTCGGTCAGTTCAGTTTTGTTAACCAGGGCAAGTGTTTCGTTGCCCAGGCCTGGTGCGAAGGTGAACTTCATCCGGGGCTTATTGTTTTTGGCATCGAGCTTGATGACGAGGTCGTTCGCTCCTTTTTGGAGGAAGATGTGGCGAACGTCGTCCTGCTTGAAGTTGCCGTTTTCCCTCGACAGGACGGACTTACCATTGAGCCAGGCTTCGGTGTTGCCGGTAACCCTCATGGTGAGCACGACTGGGAAGGCTCGGGTAGAATCGATCCGACGATAGGCGTAGCTGTTGTTGGTGTTGAGGTCCTTTCCATCTTTCCAATCCACGACTTTCCAGGTGTCATCGAGTTGGTTGAAATCTTTTTTTTCAATGTCGATGGCCTCTTTGGTGATCAGTTGACGCCAACCTTGTGCGACAAAGGGGGCATCACTGTTGTTCCGGATGTAATAATCTCGCACCTTCTTGGCCTCTTCGTCCGTCCGGGAATCCTTGGTCAAAATCGAAGCGATGCCTTCCGGTAACGTGGCTCCCCCTTCCAACTCTTCCACCGACTTCGGATAGTGGGACAAAGCCCGCAGGCGAAACTTGCCGATGGTGTGATTGCCGCCAAAGGGCTGGTCCATCACAATCTTCAAGTTCAAGGTTTCATTGGTCGTGATTGGTTTCTCCAGCTTGAAAACCGCGACATGGTCCTTGCCGGTACCACCGGAGACCGCCCAACCGGACTTCGGATTGGTGTCCAGTGCATTGGCAACAGGATAATTGACTTGGCTGAAGTCCGCCATGGAATCGCTGAGTTTGGCCGGTTCGCCATTGACCTCGACTGAGAAGGTGCCGAGTACGAAATTGCCGTTATTGGCACGTCCTGGACCTTTGGCTGGTAACTTCTCGTCCGCCAATACTTCCAGCATGACCGCCGCGATTTGCGGCACGGGTCCCACGCTGCCTTCCAACGTGTAGGTGGAAGTCTGGGGATTGGCTCCAGATAAACGCGTGATCCCACCGTTGCCCGTTTGGATGGTTGCATTGCCAGTTGCGGTGGAGGTGTGCATTTCGATCGCATACTGCTTCACACCCCCCTGCTTGATCTTTGGAATTTCCGCCTCTTCCCAGGCCTTCTGCCCTTTGGCCAGCAAGCTTTCATCGACCTCATTCGTGAGCCAGGTCTTGTGCCATTGGGCTGCCTGCTTTTTCAGGTCACCTTCCTCGTAGGCCTTCAACGCTTCAACAACGGGTTGGTGCTTACGGTCAAACTCCGCTTTGGCTGCCTTGTAGATCTCAGGCTTGAAATCCGTTCCGACGGTTTGGAACCCGGCTTTTCCGAAAGCTGAAATCATGCTGTAGTAGTCATCCGAACTGACCGGATCAAACTTATGGTCATGACAGCGGGCACAAGCCACAGACATGCCCAGCATGGCGGTTCCCACTGTGGCAATCAGGTCATCCAGTTGCTCATATCGACTTCTTTCCCGCTCCTTCGCAGTCTGCTGGGAAGTAAAGGGCCCCGCCGCAATAAAACCAGTCGCCGCAAGATGGTCGTAGCTCTGATCATCGATCAAATCCCCAGCCAGTTGCATCTGAATAAATTCATCATAGGGGAGATCCTTATTCAGGGCCTTGATGACAAAGTCGCGGTAGTGGAAGGCACCTTTGCGGTCCTTGTCGAATGCGTAGCCATTGCTCTCTGCAAAACGAGCAAGGTCGAGCCAATGACGAGCCCAGCGTTCGCCGAAATGTTGGCTGGCCAAAGTCTTTTCCACCAGCTTGCTCCAAGCCTGAGGATCCTTGTCATTCACAAAGGCCTCCACCGCCTCCTTGCTGGGAGCCAAACCGGTCAGCCCCATGTACAAACGCCGGATCAATGTGGCACGGGAGGCTTCAGGTGCAGGGGGGATCTTTTTGGCTTCCAGCTTGTGGAGCACAAATTGGTCGATAGGGTTAGCACCCCAGGACTTACCCTGAACTTTGGGCGGTGCAACTTCCTCCAACGGTTTGAATGACCAGAAAGTCCGGCCCGCCGCAATGTCGATAGTCTCTTCATGAGCTTTGGGCGGTTTGCCGGTGCGAGGATCAGTCAGGCCGTCCTTAATCCAAGTCTCAAAGTTTGCGATCTGCTGATCAGTGAGCTTCGCCTTCTTGGGAGGCATCTGCATGTCGATGATCTCGTGGCGGATGACTTGCATGAGCAGGCTCTTTTCAGGTTGGCCAGGGATAACGGCCGGCCCACTTTCCCCACCCCGCAACAGACCCTCCCGCATGTCGATGTAGAAGTCGCCCTTGAGCTTGCCCGCCTCGGCGGCTTTCTTCGAATGGCAGCTATAGCATTTTTCGGCAAGAACCGGACGAATCTTGCTTTCAAAGAAGTTCAGCTTGTCGTCCGCCCGACCCACTACGGCCAGACACACAAAGATTAGGGGAAGTTTCAGATTATTCATTTTTCTTAGTGTATCGACCTAGAATAGTCGAAGTATTGAAGTTCTGTCCCAAATGATAGCAATGTCCACAGGAACCGGAAGGAATTCTGCGGAATTCTGCATCGTGAGGCGAATCCTTTCTGGGGAAGGTTTGGCTTTCTACTGATCCTCAAAAGATATTTCCAAAACCATCGTTGATGTTCGGGTAGAGAGAATTGTTTTTGAAAGTAGCTGAGGCGTCTAGTCTCTGGAAAACAGCGGCAAGACGCCGCTGTTACTTTAAGTCCGCTGCTTATGAGTGTGCCTGTAGTTTCTGAAATTTTTTATGAGAGAGGCTAGGTTCCGCTAGGGCAGAAATGGCCCTTCGGGCAGCACCAGCTCATATGCCGGAGGCATTATAGCGATTCGCCCCAGGTCGAGCGAAGCGATACCTGGGGGTATATGAATATAAAATTGCACCCTGAAAGGTGTGCCAGCATAGGTAGAGAGG
>CAYSOI010000124.1:0-6383 GCA_964432425.1 uncultured Opitutales bacterium
TGCTCTCCGCAGAGTACGACCAGGAGATTGCCGACGAGGTTGGCTTTCTTTTCCGGATCGAGGTCCAGGATGTCTTTATCGGAGAGTTCGGCGAGGGCCATTTCCACCATGCCGACGGCGCCTTCGACAATCTTCTTGCGGGCAGCGATGACCGCAGCGGCTTGTTGGCGGCGAAGCATGGCTCCGGCGATTTCTGAGGCGTAGGCCAAGTGGCTGATGCGGGCTTCAATGACTTCGACGCCGGCCTTGGTGAGCCGGTCCTGGATTTCACTCTGGAGCATTTCGGCCACCTGCTCGGTATTGCCGCGAAGGGAAATGTCGTCCGGACCATGGGCATCGTAGCTATAGCGGGTGGCCAGATTCCGAACGGCGGCTTCGCTTTGCACATGCACATAGTGCTCATAATCATCCACTTCAAAGAGAGCTTCAGCCGTATCAATCACCTTCCAAACCACGACTGCCGCGATCTCGACCGGATTGCCATCGTGATCATTGACCTTCAGTTTCTCGGTTTCAAAGTTACGAACCCGAAGGGATATCCGCTTCTTTGAATAAAACGGGTTGGCCCAACGCAGCCCTGGATGGATGACCGACCCCACGTAGGAACCAAAAAGCTGAAGAACCCGTGCTTCATTGGGGTTGACCATGAAAAATCCACTTAAACAAATGATGAGCAGAAGAATACAGAAAATGAAAACCGGAATCAGGAGCAAGTTTCCCAAGTCGGCAGCGTGATAGATTCCATATCCACACCCGATAAATCCTAAGGGAATGAGCAATAATGCCAGAAACCCATTCGCCACACTTCGTCGTTTTTCCCGAATCATAACGGAGCCAATGTATCTCCCCAAAAACCTCCCACAACAAAAAAACCTGCACAAATCACGCTCCATCCTTGACAGCTTCGCCGCAATCCCTTTCTTCCCCTCCCCTTCTTTACATCTTTAGAATTTAACGATCAGGTAAAGGCAACCGATGAAATCCACTTACAGACCCTCAAAAATTAAGCGTGCCCGCAAGTTCGGCTTCCGTGCCCGCATGGCAACCAAGTCCGGACGTGCCATCATCCGTGCTCGTAGAAAGAAAGGTCGCAAACGCCTTGCCGCCTAAGGCAAGATGCGTTTCCCGGCGATACAGCGACTCCGTTCGCAACAAGACTTTCTGGAGGTCCGCAAACGGGGGAAGACCTTTCGTACCGGTTATTTTTTTCTCCAGTTATTGATTCGGGAGACAAAAGATCCAGCCCTGCGGAGGATTGGCATCATCACTTCCCGTCGTGTCGGAAACGCAGTCAAACGCAACCGTGCCCGGCGCATAATCCGTGAAATCTTCCGTGAAAATCAGAATGCCCTCCCCCCCGCCTGTGATCTTGTCGTCGTCATGCGAAACACTTACGACGAGATCCCGTTTCAGGAAATAAAGGAGCTCTACCTCAAAGGCATCCAATACCTCACCAAGCGGCCACCCCGGAAATCCTCTTGAGCACAACAAAATCCAACGCTCCCGACCGACCGGTTTCCCTGTTTTCCTGGATGCTCATCCTCCCCATTCGCATTTATCAATGGACATTGTCCCCCCTGATCCGCCTGGTGAGCTGCGGCAAAGGTTGCTGCCGATTTGAGCCCAGTTGCTCGAAGTATGCCGTGGAAGCCCTCAAAACCCATGGTGCCTTGCGGGGGATAACTCTCACTTTCCGGCGTCTGATGAAATGCCACCCCTGGGGACCTTGTGGATGGGACCCCGTACCGCCTCCCAATTCAAATCAACCCTCTTCACTTTCCACCTCCACCCATGGACAGAAATAAACTCATAGGCATTGCTTTTCTAGTTCTGGCGTTCGTTCTGATGACGACCCAGACGCCCAAAAAACCGGTGGTTCCACCTGAAGGAGAAACCCAAACGGGAGCGACATCTCCAACCGGAGGCACCACCACTCCTACGACCGGGACCCAAACCGCAACAACCGATCCAGCGATCCCCCCGGGCATTGCACCTCCAGCCCCTGCGGTTGAAGAGAAGACCTATGAGCTGAGTGTGGAGAACGAGTATACGGTGACATTCTCCAACCGGGGAGGCATCATCCGGGAGATTCTGTACACAAATGAAGATCGTCGCTTCCGCAAATATGATCCGGACCGGATTCAGAAAATTCTAGGCAACCTCCATTCTGCCGTAAAATACGGGGATGAGAAGTTGATCAACAAATGGGAACTGCGGGCACAAAGGGAGAACTTCCCGGCAGCTTGGATCGAACAAGCCAAGAAACCCACACAAGACGGAGAGTTTGATGCAGAAAAGCTCTTCGCCAAGGAGAACAACTACATCATCAACGAAGGGCAGGAAACCCCGATTCTGGGGATGAGCCTTCGAGGACTTGATGCAGAGGAACTCGCCTTCTCCATGGTCGAACAAACGGAAACTGCGATCTCCTTCCAGGCTCAAAAGGACAATCTCCTGATTACCCGCAAGTACACTCTGGAACCCGGCTCTTTTCGCATTCAGCACAAAACCACGCTTCAAAACCTTGGCACCGAAAAACTCGACCCAGGCTCACAAGTTTTTTACTCCATGGGAGCCAGCCTGCCGACGAACAGTGACCAACGCAACGAATTCCAAAATGTAGGTTTTTATGCCGGAAACCGCGGTTGGACAGGGCGCCGCAAGCCCACCATCTTCAAGCTCCCCAAAATGCAGAAGAATGGCAGTAAAATGGAAGAAGCCACTGGCGGAATTTTTTGGGCTTCAGTACGCAACCAGTTCTTCGCGGTGAGTTTGGCACCGGAAAGCCCTACCAGCGGCATCGTGAAAGGTAAGGTTTACGATCTGGGCACCACCAATTACCGTGATGAAGCTCAGTATGGAGTTAGTGGAGTACTTGGATTGAACGTAGAGCCCATTGCCCCAGGCCAAAGCATCACCCACAATCTGAAACTCTACGCCGGGCCCAAAGAGTACAGCCGCCTCAACAACGCGGGAAAACACCAGGATCTGGTCATGCAATTCG
This sequence comes from uncultured Opitutales bacterium, assembly GCA_964432425.1. Lineage (GTDB taxonomy): Bacteria > Verrucomicrobiota > Verrucomicrobiia > Opitutales > JABJCN01 > JAYPDO01. The sequence goes on from CAYSOI010000124.1 coordinate 3,005, forward strand.
GTTTCTTCGGGCTCTTCAGTAAGCTTCTGCTGCTACTGATGCAGTACATTTACGGCTTCGTCGGGAACTGGGGCTGGGCCATCATCGTGATGACCATCATCATTAAGCTACTGTTCTGGCCCCTCACCGCCAAGGCATCAGAATCCCAGAAACGCATGCAGAAAATCTCTGCTCCGATGAAAGAGATTCAGGAGAAATACAAAGACAATCCACAGAAGATGCAGATGGAGGTCAGCAAACTGTTCCGGGAAAACAAAGTGAATCCCGCTGCTGGCTGTCTCCCCATTTTAATTCAGATGCCGATCTTCCTGGGGCTCTTCTTCATGCTCAGGGCGGCGGCGGAACTTCGCTTTGCGGAATTCGGCTGGATCACCGACCTGTCTGAACCGGAACGCCTTCTGAATTGGGGTGTGAACATCCCGTTTATTGGAGAATATTTTAACATTCTGCCCATCCTCATGGGCATCACCATGTTTGTTCAGATGAGCCTCACTCCCACACCGACTGGTGGGGATGAAATGCAGCAAATGCAGGCCAAGATGTTCAAGTTCCTCCCCTTCATCTTCCTCTTCATGCTTTACAATTTCTCTTCAGGGCTGGTTCTGTACTGGACAGTCCAGAACGTCCTCAGCATTTTACAAACGAAACTGGTAAACAGGAAGCACGACGACACACCGATCGTAATCCCAGGCAAAGCCAAAAAGAAAAAATCCAAAACCTCCTAACGAACCCGAAAGTACACAAGCCATGGCCGGACACAGTAAATGGGCAACCACCAAGCGACATAAAGCTGCCGTTGATGCCAAACGCGGCAAACTTTTCAGCATGATTGGCAAAGAACTCACCATCGCAGCCCGTGATGGAGGAGGTGATCCTGAGTTCAACCCACGACTTCGTACCTGTATCCTCAAAGCCAAGCAGGCCAACATGCCTGCGGACAACATCGACCGGGCCATCAAGAAAGGGACGGGAGAACTGGCCGGAGCCACCATTGAAGAGCTGACCTACGAAGGGTACGCCCCCGGAGGCGTCGGCCTCATTGTCGAAGTCACCACCGACAACAAAAACCGCTCCGCCGCCGAGGTTCGCAGCAGCTTTACCAAGTATGGCGGCAAATTAGCCGATCCCGGAGCACTGGCCTTTAATTTCCAGAGGATGGGGCAATTTCTCATTTCTGCAGAGAAGACAGACGAGGATTCCTTGATGGAGATCGCGATCGAAGCTGGGGCGGAAGATGTGATCAACAATGAAGACCACTTCGAAGTCCATTGCAGCGTCCCTGAATTCCACAGCGTCAGCCAGGCTCTCTCGGAAAAGGAAATTCAACCCGAATCGGCAGAACTCGTTTATCTCCCCAGCAACCTTGTCCCGGTCACCGAGTCCAAAGTTGTCAGTCAGGTACTCAAACTTGTGGAGGTGCTGGACGATTTAGACGATGTCAAGGCCGTCCATGCCAACTACGACATCTCCGACAGCTTGCTCAACGCCAGCTGACGGCAACTCCCGCACAAGGCAGGTTCACTTCGCGAAAGTGACCGAAAACAAACAAAATCATGGAAAGCGTTGAAGGCAGCGTGGGCATCGTCAGCCCTCAGGACTTTATCTCGGAGGAGCCCTTCACCTTTCTCAATGGGGAAAGCATCTCCAATCTAACCATTCGGTACGAAACCTATGGTTCTCTCAATGAAGCCAAAGACAATGGCATCCTGATTTGCCACGCCCTGAGCGGAGATCACCATTGTGCTGGATTTCATGAAGATGCCAAGAAGCCAGGGTGGTGGGACAACATTATTGGCCCTGGCAAGCCAATCGACACCGAAAAGTATTTTGTGATCAGCAGCAATTGCCTGGGCGGTTGCCAGGGAACGACAGGGCCTGCCAGCATCGATCCCAGCACAAGTGAACCCTACAACCTGAAGTTCCCCCGTTTGACCATTGCTGACATGGTCAAAGCACAGAAACTGTTACTGGACCATTTGGGCATCTCCACTCTTCATGCTGCCATTGGCGGAAGTATGGGAGGCATGCAAGCCATGCAATGGATGATTCAGTATCCGGAAATCCCACAAAAGGTTCTGATTCTGGCATCAACCGCTCGTCAAAGCACACAAGCCATTGCGTTCAATGAAGTGGGCCGCACCGCCATCCATCAGGACCCGGCCTGGCATCATGGCAACTATACCAAGGAGAAGCCACCGGCCACCGGCCTTTCCATCGCAAGAATGATGGCTCACATCACCTACCTTTCCAATCGTGGGTTGGAAACCAAGTTTGGCCGAGACCGACGGAAGCAAGATCCCGGCCATCTCACCGATGTGGAATTTGAGGTGGAAAGCTACCTCCGCTACCAGGGCCAAAGCTTCGTCAATCGTTTTGACGCCAATACCTACCTCTACTTTAGCAAAGCTCTCGATACCTTTGATCTCTACGGACCTGAAAACGATCTGACCCAAGCCTTCAAAGAAGTCCAGGCCAAGGTACTGGCCATTGGTTTCACCTCCGACTGGTTGTTTCCACCAGAGGAAAACCAACAGATTATCCAGGCTCTTCTCAAACTCGGCAAGAAAGCCAGCTATGCGGAAATCGAGTCCGAACTCGGACATGATAGCTTCCTGCTGGAAAGTGAGCATTACTTTAACACCGTCCGTGCCTTTTTGGAGATAAAATGATGAAAGGACTCAAAGGACATAAAGGACACAAGGGACAGGTGCCGATATTCTGGCCAATCCCTTGGGTCCTTTATGTCCCTTTTGTCCCTGAAAACCGATGACTGACCAACGTAAAGAACAGGCCAAACGGCGTACGGACCAGATGGTCATTTCCCGTGGCATCCAGCAAGGCGACAAAGTGCTCGACCTTGGATGTGGTCGTGGCTCTTTGCTTCAAATGTTGATTCGGGAAAAACAGGTGCAGGGTATCGGAGTGGACAATGACCCCACCAAAGTTCTCGAATGTATCCGCAAAGGCATTTCCGTTTATCAATCCGATGTGGACCAAGCCCTCAATATCTTCCCGGACCAAAGCTTTGACCGGGTCATCCTCTCCAGGACCATTGAGCACCTCGACCACGCTGGCAACACCATTGAGCAAGCCCTACGGGTCGGCAAACGGGTCACCATCGGCTTTATCAACCACGGCTTCTGGGTCAACCGTCTGAACTACTTCCTCAAAGGAAACCGTACCATCAATGATGTCTACCCCGATCCATGGTACAACTCCGCCCCGGTCACGCTCTTTTCCCTCAACAATTTCGAGGAATACTGCCACTCTCACAACATCCGCATCCATGAACGCATTTGCCTGGATGGAAACTGGAAAAATGAGTGCTCCCTCTTCCCCAACCTGCTGGCCGGGTATGTGATTGTTGATATTTCGCGGT
>CAYSOI010000124.1:6483-10103 GCA_964432425.1 uncultured Opitutales bacterium
CCGTCGATGACGACTTGGCAGCGGGTTCCTACGGAAAGCCATTGCTGGGCATCCTCATGGGCTTTGAGAAGATCGAAGTATTCCTCTGAGCCGAACTTGATCTTGATGGGCTTGGGATCTTTGAGTTGCTGGGCTTCGGAATCGACCCAGATGTCATCATTTCTGTAGAAGGTCTTGCCGGCAATGTTCCGGGCGATGGGTTCCGCAGGGACAGCTGGAGATCCCTCTTTCTTTTCAGCACCAATAGGGCTGCGGGGTGGCTGAACTTTACCAGGTCGGGGTTTGGCTATCGGAGAGGGGGTGGTTAGCACTGGAGCTGCAGCAGTAGTCCCCCCGCCTAACCCTAAATCAATTTCTAATGAATCAACCCCGAGACTCTCTGAGGCAATTGACTTTTCCGCATCTTTCAAACTTCTGGCACTGGAGGCTCCAACAAGGGCGTCAAAGCCACTTTTGGATTTGGAGAAGGATTGAAAATTCTGGGCAAGCTGCTCCCGGGCTTGTCGATCCCGGCTGACGGAACTTAAGCTGCGCCGGGTTGACGGAATGTTGCGGCGCTCTTCGTCTTCCACAATCAGGTAACTGGTGTAGGGGGTGACAATGCCGTGAGCACGGGCCAGTTGGACAACTTCTTCACGGAGTTCTTTGTTGTCTCCATGCAGACGGATTTCGTCGAGGAGATATCCGACTCGGCGTGTGGCCCAGAGCCTGGGAATGAAGGCGTTGTCTTTTTGTTTTTTTGGAAAGGCGGCCTCAAAGGGGATACTGACTTTTTCTTTGCCCAATTTGCCTTCGAGCCGAAGCTTGCCTTTGCTTTTGCCTGCATCGTAGCGTCCGAGAACGGTCAATTGACCTCCGTGAAAAAGATCAGGAAGTGACCGTGGGTAGGTCTTGGTGAATCGAATTCCATCGCCTGCCTTGAGTTTCAGGTTGGCGAGGGCGGGTTCAGAGATTTTGAGGAAAAAGGTAGAGACTTTGTGCTCCAGATCCTCTCCGGGAAAGACGTACTGGCTGAAAGTGCCTGCTTTTTCGGCGATCTTGTCGAGGAGGTGGGTATTGACGTCAGTGCCAATACCAAAATTGAAGATTCGGGGCTGAAAACGGGTTTTACCGAGTTGGTTGGTGACTTTTTGGACGATGTTGTCCTCCCGGGTCTCTCCAATCGTGGGGCGGCCATCGGTGAGGAAGAGCACTTGTGTCAGGCGATTGCCCTCTTTGCCTTGGTCATTAACCGTTTCCAGGGCTGTGCGAAGGGCTTCATCAATGGCGGTACCGCCGGCAGCCCGGAGCTTTTTCACAAAACTGAGGGCTTTCTTTTGGTTTTGTTCATTGGCAACTTTGAGTTCGTCGAACAGCGGTTCGGCTTCGGTGGAAAAACGAATGATGTCGAAACGGTCATTGGGGTTGAGGCTCTGGATGCAGAACTCCATGGCTTTCTTGGCCTGCTCCATTTTCTCCCCATTCATGGAACCGGAGGTATCGAGAACAAAGAGGACATCTTTGGGTAGTGGCTTGCGGTCTTCTCCCCAGGCTTGCGGACTCAGTAAGAGGAGAAAATGGCCTTCCTCCTCCTGGGATCCCCGATGGGTCAGAATCTGGATATCCACGGGATCGCCGTCGCGGCTCTTGGTGGAAAACAGCAATTCAAAATTTCCATCCGCCCGAAGATTCCTGGATTCGAGGCCGATGGTTGCGGCGTTCTTGCCCTTGCGTTTGATCTCGGCTTCGTGAGTTGGAGAATAGAGTGTACCGAGCTTTTGCCCCTTGTTCGCTTTCAGGTCAATTTTGAGGGAAAACTGTTTGATGGGGCGGGTGGAAAACTTACGGGTATCCAACGGGCAAATGTAGCGAACCAGGTTGCCGTCGCGTTTGAGGAGCTGGGTATACTTGAGGCGAATTTCTTTTTCCTTTCGGGGCTCAATCGGGAAGATGCGAACTTTGAAGAGGCGTTGCCCGGCATATTCAAACAAGGCTGGATCCCTGGCTTTGCGGACAATGTCTTCGTAGATCTTCCGGGCTTTGCCTGCGTCCAGAAGTTCCGCAGGTGTCAGCTTTCCGTTGACCTCCATTTCAAAACCATCGATGGCAGCATCACCGGGAATGGGAAAGAGAAAGGTGCCTTCGAGGCGTTGATGGGAAGGGTTGTAAAAGATTTGTTTGAACTCGGTGATCGCCTTCTGGCCTTCGATGTTGGTTTCGGCATGGAGGCTTCGCACTTCCAAAGGGAGGAACTTCTGGATGGGTCGAGGCGGAACCGGACGGTGGGGAGGAGGATGAGGAATGGGAATCGGATGCGGATGATCGATGATGATGATTCCATGCCCATTGAGAAGTGCAGGCAGAAGGAGCAAGGGTAAGAGTAGAATAGATTTTCGAAGGTTCATGATGAAGAGATTCCGGATTGATTTGTCTTCAGACACACAACGGAACGAGTTTCTTAGAAAAAAAGTCGAATATTTTCCAAAAGCTGTGAGATAAAGGGCGGAAATGATACGAGAAGTTACAGACCAGGATGCCGGGGCGATTGCTCAGATCTACAATCATTATATTACCAACACCCTTGTCACTTTTGAAGAAAAGGAGATTGGGAGCGGTGATATTCTGGAACGTATTCAGCGAGTTCGGGACTGTGGCTTGTTCTGGTATGTAGCGGAAGAGGATGGCGAATTGATCGGATATGCCTACGCCTCCAAATGGAAAGATCGGGGAGCCTATCAGTTTACCGCGGAAGTGTCCGTCTATCTAAATCACACTGTAACCTCCAAAGGCTGGGGCACGAAATTGTATGAAGTTCTGTTCGAAAGCCTTCGTAAAAAAGGCATCCATTCCGTCATCGGGGGTGTCGCTGTTCCCAATCCTGCCAGCATTGCCCTGCATGAAAAGTTTGGTATGAAACAGGTGGCTCACTTCAAGGAGACAGGTTACAAATTTGGCCAATGGATGGATGTCGTGTACCTGCAAACCCATTTGTGAACCATGAAAGCTTTTGACTATCAACCGACCCTTGAAGGAGAAATCCTGAAACTTCGCCCCCTTGAAGCGGAAGACTATGAAGAGCTATTTGCGGTAGCTTCGGATCCGAAAGTATGGAAGCAACATCCACGTTGGGATCGCTACAAGGAAGAGGTGTTTCAGCCATTTTTCGAGGCTGCACTCGAATCCGGAGGTGCCTTGGTAGCCATCGATCAGAAGACAGAGAAGATCATTGGGTCTTCAAGGTTCCTTGCCTATGACCCGGAAGCTTCTGAAGTCGAGATTGGGTTTACCTTTCTGGGGACAGATTATTGGGGAGGAACTTATAACGGTGAAATGAAAAGACTGATGTTGGGTCATGCCTTTCAATGGGTGGACTCAGTTGTTTTTCTTGTCGCTCCTACGAATGTTCGATCCCAGAAATCAGTGGAGAAGATCGGAGCCGTTCGAGATGGAGAACGGACGGATGCTACAGGTTTGGAGGCTTGGGTGTACCGGGTTTGGAAAAGTTAGGCGAAGTTGAAGAACTCGCCGAGCTGGGGCTCAGCGTTCCCAGGAGTGGGTGCTCTGTCTGGAATGGAGAAAGATATTCACAAAAATGACACAGATTTAGGCATTCGGTTTAGTTGACATAACAACACAACATC
>CAYSOI010000125.1:0-10066 GCA_964432425.1 uncultured Opitutales bacterium
CCCAAGCCGTCCGCTTCGGCAAATGGAAAGCCATCCGCAAACCCATGTTCACCGGCAAGATCGAACTCTACGACCTCTCCTGGGACCATGACGAAAAAAGAGACCACGCCGAACGCCGCCCCAAGCTCGTCGAACATGCTGAGAACCTGATGAAAAAGTACCACGCCCCCGATCCCAACTGGGGTCCAAGGAAGAAGTAACACTTCAGATAGGTCTTATCGGTCCTATACGACCTATAAGACCTATCTTTACTATGCCAAAATCTCCTTCGCCACCTCGCCAGCCACATCCGTGAGGCGGAAATTCCGGCCTCCGTAGTGATAGGTCAGCTTTTCGTGGTCCAGGCCCATTAGATGAAGGATGGTGGCATGTAGATCATGGACATGCATCTTGTTTTCGGCGGCATAGTATCCGTAGTCATCGGTGGCTCCGTAGGCATAGCCACCTTTGACTCCACCTCCGGCCATCCACATGGTGAAGCCATGAGGATTGTGGTCACGGCCATTGGTTCCCTGAGCAGTGGGGGTTCTACCAAATTCGCCACCCCAGAGAACCAGGGTATCTTCCAGAAGTCCTCGGGCTTTGAGATCGGATAAAAATCCGGCAATCGGCTTGTCGACCTCGGCAGCATTCTTGGTGTGACCCTGGTACAAATTCCCGTGTTGGTCCCACTGCACGTAACTGTCGCTGTGGGTGACCTGAACATAGCGAACACCACGCTCCAGAAATCTTCGAGCCATCAGACATTGCCGCCCGAAATCCTCTGTGACGGGATCATCCAGGCCATAAAGTTGTTTCGTTGCCTTCGATTCCTGGCCCAAGTCTTGCACGGCGGGCATGGCGGCCTGCATACGAAAGGCCAGTTCAAAGGAATTGATGCGGCCCGCCAAGGCTTCTTCAGCCCCAACTTGCTTCTGAAAGTCTTGGTTGAAACCTGCCAGCAGATCGAGTTGGCGACGTTGCAGATCCGGCGAGATCCGTTCATTACGGATGTGCTTCACCTTCACCTTTGAGGCCGCCAAGCTGGCATTGCCGATGGGGATCCCCTGACAGTTAGCTGGCAGAAAGGCGGAGCCCCAATTGTTGACGCCACCATGAGCCAGGGTCGGACAAATCGTGACAAAGGCGGGCAAGTTCTCATTTTCCGTCCCCAGACCATACACCAACCAGGAACCCATGCTGGGGCGGACAAATTGATCGGACCCGGTGTGAAGTTTAAGCAGGGCTCCACCATGAGCCGGATTGGTCCCATGGACTGATCGTAAGATACAGAGGTCATCGATATGCTTAGCCACATTGGGAAACAACTCACTGACCGGAAGTCCGCTTTCCCCATATTGGTGAAACTTCCATGGGGATTTTAGAAGATTGCCCTGTTTGGCAAAGGTGACTTCAGGCAGAGCAAAGGGTAAGGGTTTGCCATGGTCACGATCCAGAAGAGGCTTGGGGTCAAAGGTGTCCACATGCGAAGGGCCACCTTTCATAAAAAGAAAAACAATTCGCTTTGCCCGGGCGGGAAGGTGGGGTTGTTTGGGCAGTAATGGATTTTGCACAGAAGATGCCGCAGCCTCCTGACCCAGAAGTCCCCGAAGTGCCAAGTACCCGAATCCTGCCGCTGTATTTTGCAGCAAATGCCGTCGATTCAGGCTGGCTGGATCAAAGTTCATCGTACGTAGATAAATTCATTACTGGCCAAAAGACCTTGGCAAAAGAGGGCCCAAGCTTGCTTTGAGTCGTCCAGCGTTTGCAGAAAATTCATTGCTCTTTGTATTTCCGGAGAGGTCGGTTTCCTGCCAAATATTTTACCATACACCTGGTGAACTTGCTGCTCCAGATTCCCTGAGGAACAATGCACTTGCTTCGCCAAAGCCTCTGCTGCATCCATGACCAAACCGGAATTCATCAAGACCAGGGCCTGCGTCGGAATGGAGGTGGAGTTGCGGATTCCGGTGGGCATGGTTGGGTCCGGATAATCGAATTGTTCGAAAAAGGAGTAGAGATGGTTGCGGATCACCGGGAGGTACACTGCACGTCGCAGACTGTCGTATTTGGTATGGTCTTCTGATGTGTGGTTAAAAACAAATTGCCGGTTTCGAAGTGGCAGGGTCTTCCCGCCAAGCGTCGTATCCAGCCGACCCGAAACTGCCAAAATGGCGTCCCGGATTTGTTCCGCTTCCAGTCGCCGTAAATTCGCTTTCCAGAGCCACCGATTCTCCGGATCTGTTTCCATGTATTGGGCCGCATCCGGATGATTGGAATCCATTTGGTAGACACTGGAGGTGAGGATCAACTTGTGGAGATGTTTCAGCGACCAGCCGTTCTCCATGAAATTTCGGGCCAACCAATCCAGCAGCAAGGGATGGGAGGGTCGCTCCCCGAGTTTGCCAAAGTTTTCCGTGGTACTGACCAAGGGTTGACCAAAATGCCAACCCCAGACCCGATTGACCATTACCCGGGCCGTCAGCGGATGCCGGATGTCCGCCATCCATCTGGCTAGCTCCAGACGGCCACTTCCTTTGTCTGGGAATACCGGCGGTACATTCGAATACTGCAGAACTTCCGGGAAGCTTCTCTTCACCGGTTCTCCCAAATTCTTGTAGCTACCCCGAATGTGTACGGCCAATTGCGAGACTGTCTCGCCGTCGCTCACTCCCATGGCAGCAGTAAAGTCCGGAGCTTTGGTTTCAAACTTCCGGGCTTCGGACATGAGACGGTAGTACTCGGCCAACGTCTCCGCATCAAAAGCAAAGGCATCCACTTTGGGCACGGCCAGAAAGCCAGCGTTGTCATGGAGTGCAACACGGGCTGCCTCCAGACGAGGATCATCAAGCTTCCTCGCCTTGGGATCTGTTTTGCGAAGCTTGATGAAAGCAGCCTGCACTGCTTCGAAGAGTTTGTGGTAATGCTGGTGAATGCCTTCAGTGTCACCCTTGGCTGCCAACTGGTGCCATTTCTGAAATACCGGATCCTCCCGATGGTAATCCAAATGAAGCCGACAATGGTAGAGGATTCGAGGATGCAAGCCCTTGGGTTTCGCAATTTCAGTGACCTCTGCCAAGGTTGTGCTGGTGTTGAATTTTGCCGCCGCCGCCAGGTATTCCGCAGCATTGGATCGGGCTTCGCCACGAAGTTTGATGATCTTGGTATTTTTGAAGCTCGAAGCGGCTTTCTTCAATTTGGAGAGCTCCTCATCAACCTTCTTGATCCGAGCCTGTTCCTCTTCGGTGGAAAAGGAATGTTCGTACCAATATTTGATGTTTCCACGTTTCTGGTCACTGAGAGTTCGAGTGCTTTTGAAGATCGCCGCCAGAGAGTAGTATTCCTTTTGTTGAATGGGATCAAATTTATGATCGTGGCATCGGACACAACCCAAAGTCATTCCCAGAAAAGCCTTTCCGATGGTATCCAGTTGCTCGTCAATGATGTCCATTTCCAGCTTCTTCTTATCGGGCTCAGCCAGAACTTTGGCTCCCAGGGCAAGAAAGCCAGTGGCGGTCTTGGTTTCCTGATTGGCCGAAGGGAGTAGATCTCCAGCTATCTGCTCGATGAGAAAACGGTCATACGGCTTGTCGGCATTGAAGGAATCAATGACATAATCACGGTATCGCCAAGCCTGCCCATAGCCTAGGTTTTCGTCCAACCCATTGGAGTCTGCATATCGGGCAACATCCAGCCAATGTCGCCCCCAACGCACGCCGTATTGTGGCGATGCCAGCAACCGGTCGACCACTTTATTAAAAGCCTCGGGAGACTCATCTTTGAGAAATCCCTGGATCTCTTCTGCAGTTGGCGGCAAGCCAATCAAATCCTGGGTCACCCGGCGGATGAGTGTATATTTGTCTGCGGGAGGAGCCGGTTGAAAACCCTTCTTCTCCAACTTGGAAAGCACAAAGGCATCAATGGGATTTTTCACCCTGGAAGTATGCAATACCTTGGGAGCCTGCGGTTTCGAAACCGGCAGGAAACTCCAGAACTTCCGGCCTTCTTCAAGGCTCATTCCTGCAGTAACGTTCTGAGCCATGGCTTCTTCCACACGTGGATCCGGAGCCCCGAGCTGTATCCACTTTTCCAAGGCTGCCACTTCCCTTTTCGGAAGCGGATTTTTTGGAGGCATTTGCAAATCACGATTTTGGTAACGAATCGCTTCCACCAACAGACTGGCTTCCGGCTCCCCTGGAACAATGGCAACTCCCGAATCTCCGCCACTCCTCACACCTTTCTTCGTATCCAGTCTCAAGCCGCCTTTGGTTTTGCCCTCGGCTGAGTGGCATTCATAACACCGCTCCACCAGGATCGAACGTATCTCCTTTTCAAAGAAATCCAACTCTACCGCCAATTCCTGTTTCTCTGCCGCAACCGAAGTTACCGCAACCAGAAGAAGGAGCATGACAGGTTTACCGGACATAAAGCATCCTCTCCATGCAATGGCAAAACTTCATCCACAGGCAAATGAATTTAGGCAAAGCTCCCATCAATTTTGTATCTCTGTGACTCCGTTGTGCAGTTTCTTCCCGTTTTCTTCTCCACGGATAATGAATTTTAAGGCAATGGGAGTTAGCACAGTCGTGACCACCGCCATGATCACAATGGCAGAAAACATGTATTCTACAACAGGTGGGACCGGCTGGGGGTGGTCAAAAAGGCCCGCCCTCAGGGCAATATTGGCAATGACCAGCTCAATCGCTCCACGACTGCTCATCCCCACCCCGATTTCCAGGGAATTCCACCCGGAATGCCCCATGGCCCTTGCGGCCAGCCCAGCGCCCAATATTTTGGAAACGAAGGCAACCCCCACCAGAAGCAAGACCATCATCGGCATCACCACCAACGCCCCAAGATCCAGGTGCAATCCAATGGAGGCAAAGAAGATCGGCGCCATGAAACCCAGGGTCAACGTGTTCAACCGCTTTTTCACACGGCGAAAAGTCTTCTTCCCTGTAAACTCTTTCTCAAAAAACAAGCCAGCCGTGAAAGCTCCCACAATGAAATGAAGCTGCAGAGCCTCCGCCAATGCCGCAAAGGCAAAACCGGCAATCAACAACGATGAGAAGGGAAATTCCTCACTGTGGAACTTTTTCACGATGCCGCGAACCTTCGGAATCACTGCCTTCTTGATGATCAGAACAATCACGAAAAAGATGGTAATATTGAGCCCCAACATCGCAATGGAAGCCGCATCCGGCAAACCTCCTGTGGTCAAGATCCCAGCCAGAACGGTAAGGACAATCAGGCTCATTAGGTCATCAATAAAGGCGGCCGATACAATCGTTTGCCCCGATGGAGTATGGAGCTTTCCAAGGTCCATAAAGACACGAATGGATGCAGGCACTGCGGTAACGGACATGGCCGTGCCCAGAAACAAGCATTGAGGAAATTTGAAGTCGGATTCAGGAATGATGGCCCACCCCAAAAGAAATCCGGAAGCCAGGGGCAAAATCATACCGGTTATTGCAATGACTACAGCTTCCCTGGAGACTTTGGCCAACTCCCGAACCCGGAGCTCCGTACCTCCAAGCAGCATTAAAAAAAAGATCCCCAGATCCGTGACGGCCAGAAAAGACTCCTCATGGCAGAGGTCCCGAAAAAAATGGGTATTCAACCTTATCGCCAAAAACCCCAGTAAGATACCTGCCACCAATTCACCGATCAGAGAGGGAAGTTTCATGCGATCTGCAATTTCCCCAAAGACTCTGGAGGTGCAAAGCAAGAGGAGCAGTATCATGAACAAGTTCATCTGTAAAAATAGAGCAACGCACTGAAAGGCGATAGCAGTTGAGTGAATCCGTTCAAAGGCAGGAGTCAACCCAACGGAGAGAAGAGGCATCCTGCCGACGAACATGACAGGCTGAAAAGCCCGCCCGACTTTGTTAACAAATTAAAACTCCAATCCTACCCGAAGACCGACCACAAAAGCATCCTCTTGGCTGTTGTGGGCATCAAAGATCCACTGGACATCGGGTTGCAGGTAGAAATTCTCGTTAATCGGAGCATGGTAGGTGATTTCCAGGGCAGACTCTGCATCAGAGACTCCAGGGGTGCCCCTCAGATAAGCATCTCCAAACTCTGTCCAGAAATAGCCAATACCCCAGACATCCTCCGGTCGATGATGGAGTGGAGACTGGCCAACCAAACCTCCTTCGAGATGAGTAGTGACTGTGGAAATGCCTTCATCCAGGGAAGTTCCCAAACGAGTCCACACACCCAGCTGTTCAGAGAACGCATGATCGACCACAACATAGATCGCACTCAAACCACTTTCCATGGCTCCCGTATCAAAGTCTTCAAACTCTTTCCCGGTGTTGTGAAAGCCTCCCAGTTTCCAAGTGGTTTTTCCGCCGAAGGTTTCCGTGTCCTTTGCATACTCGGCGATGATCATGGCCCCATCTTCGCTATTTAAACCATTATTCAAGCCGTCATCATTGGAGTCAAAATCCCCGGCATTGCCGTCATAAACCCCGAGTTGAAATCCGGAAGTCTCAGACAAATCCAATGCTGTCCATAGGCCCAAACCACCAATCGGCCAGATCGGAGCACCCACATTAAACGACTCCATTGGCATCGGTCCAAAGGCAGAATTGATGAAAAGGGAGGAATAGTCAGAGCCCATAAAGTCATCATCCAATGCGAGGATGCCTGCTTTCAACTCTCCCCAACTGGTCTCACGTCCATACCACGCCTGAAAGAGTCGAGTGCCTTCATCAAAAGCGATGTTGGACAAAGCATTGGCATCTCCGGCATAGCCGCTGGGATCCTGACCATGCATGTTCTGTGCTTCAACGTGAATGGTACCACCGGCCAGAAGTTCGGGTGTCCAGTCAAAGCCGACAATCGCAAGCCCCAGGCTGCGACCTCCGGTTTCATGGCCTCCATCCGCAATACTCCAGGCTTCTCCGGTCCAGGAGAAGTAAGGTGTAAATTCAGATTCCTGACCACAGAGAGATGCGGCGAAAACAAAAACAAACAGTATTCTTTTCAATATTTTGGGCTGGTTAAATTAAAAACAGCCCGCCTGTTGTGAGGTTAATTTGAATCCAGTCAAGCCAGTTTTGGAACAATCCCCTCATTCTCTTTGAGCCATCAAAAGAACTTCCTTAAACAGCCAGAGCTTCTCTCTTCTCGAAACACACACCCATACTGAGAATTGCGGCGACGATGGCGGCTAAAATCGTTCCACCAAGAATCCAGTGAAAGCTCAGATCCGCATTCAAAATCCACCCAAACAACGCCGGGCTCAATGCCGTGCCAAAGACACCAAGACTCGTCCCCAAGCTCTTGATTGCCCCGAGATGCCGCACGCCATACAGCTCGGCCCACAATGCCGTACCCACAGCACTGATCACGCCCATACTTGCTCCCATCAAGGTCAGGTACGCCCATGCGGCCCAAGTGGATTGAAACAGCATCAAAAACCCGATCCCAATCACAAGAGGAAGGCTGACAAACGGAAACAGCCGCCGGGCTCCAAAACGGTCAATGCTATGGCCAATTCCCAATGAGCAAACGATCCGAACTACAGCAAATCCGACAAAAGCATAGGCAAAGGTCTCAATGGTCCAACCTTTGAACTCCGCCAGTCGACTCTGGTAAAAAATCAAACCGGTCACCGCGAAAGGAATCATCAGAAAGTTTGGCAACAATGCATAAAACCGCCAGTCCCGGAGAACATGTGCCCGAGTCCATTCTTTCTCTCCTGAATCAATATTCGAGGTCTCATCGGGGTGTGCAGGTGGCTTCCTCAGGTTTGTTGGTGAAAGCAATAGAAAAACAAGAGGAACCAGCACGAGGAAGATCATTCCCCCATTGAGAAAACTGGCATTTCGCCAAGTCATCACTCCAAGGATAGCGACCACAAACGCGGGAAAGATCGCCTCCCCAAGCGGAAACCCCAGAGTGGAAATACTCAATGCCTTACCCCGACCCTCGTGAAAACGCCGTGCCATGGTCGTGTTGGCAATGAGTCCACACAATCCCTGCCCGGACAAACGAAGCAGAAAAAGCAAGATCAGCAAATGCCAGGCAGCCTGAGCCACTCCCATACCGATGCAGGCACTCCCCATCACCAACGCGGCAAATAAAGAAAACTTCCGCAGATCCAATGTATCCACCCACTTGCCGACGAAAGGCATCAGGAACGCACTGCCCAACGTCGCCAGAGAATAAAGAGTCCCATACATTCCACTCCCCAAAGCAAACTCCTTCTCCCAGGATGGCACAAATAATGAGATAAAAAACGTCTGCCCAAAGCTCGAAAAGAAAGTCATCAACATCCCGAAGCACAGGATGCGACGTTCTCGACCAAACAGCTCAAAATAGGAACGAATCACAACGCCGACCAAAGTGGGATATGCTTCCAGCTTGTCGATGGAATAGATTTGAGTGGGTAAGCTTCCAGCTTGTCGTTCCAACCAAGAATCCACAACCTGCACGAAAACCACCAAAGCAAAGCCTATGTTCCACCGACTCCTTCTCACCATTCTCCTCTCTGCCCTTGCCTCACCAATCCTATCCCAGGCCAAACCACCCAACATTCTCTACATTCTGGCCGATGATCTCGGCTTCAGTGACCTCGGATGCTTCGGTGGTGAAATCAAGACCCCCAATCTCGATTCCCTCGGATACAATGGAGTTCGGCTGACCCAGTTTTATAATACAGGTCGCTGTTGCCCCTCCCGGGCCGCCATTCTCACCGGGCAATACCCCCACCGGGTTGGCCTCGGCCACATGACCACCAACGATCTTGGCAAGCCCGGCTACCGCGGAGTAGTGTCCACGGACGCCCAAACCATTGGCCAAGCCCTGAAACCCGCTGGCTACCGTTCCTTCATTTCTGGAAAATGGCACCTCGGCACACCCGATCCGACCCAAAACGGCTTCGAAGAATTTTACGGAACCCTGGTCAGTGCCAAACGCTTCTTTGATCCGGATCATCTGGTACGATTCCCCGAAGGACGCAAACCTCGGCAATACCCGGAAGGAGAATTCTACGCCACCGATGCAGTCACGGATCACGCCATCGATTTCATCCATCTAGCCCGGCAAACACCCGACAAACCCTGGTTTCTGTACCTCGCCTACAACGCTCCTCACTTCCCCTTGCATGCATTCAAAGAGGATATCGCCAAGTATGCCGACAAGTATCATGGCGGTTGGGACCAACTTCGCGAAGAACGGCTCCAACGCATGAAGGAGATGAAAATCGTTCCACCGGAAACCCAACTCACTCCCCGCTCTACCTGGAGAAACTATGGCGAAACCAAGACCGGGACCAATCCAGCATGGAAATCTCTGCCCAAAGACCGCCGCCTCGACCTTGCCCGGCGCATGGCCATCTACGCCGCCATGATCGACCGAATGGACCGACAAATCGGCCGAATCATTGCTGACCTGAAATGCAAGGGGGAATTCGATAACACTCTCATTATTTTCACTTCCGACAACGGAGCCTGCTTCGAATGGGATCCCTTCGGATTCGACATCAAATCCAGCAACCAGAACATCCTCCACAAAGGCAAGGACCTCGATAAAATGGGAGAGCCCGGAACCTTTCACAGTGTCGGTTCCGGCTGGGCCAATGCCTCCAACACTCCCTGGCGGATGTACAAACATTTTAATCATGAAGGCGGCATCGCTTCCCCCGGCATTGTTCACTGGCCCAAAGGTTTGAAGATCGAGCCGGGTAAAATCATCCACAAACCCGCCCACATCATTGACCTCCTGCCGACCGCCCTGGCCGTTTCCGGAGTTCAATACAATGGGAAACTCCCCCTTCCCGGAACCAACCTCCTGGCATACCTGCAACAAGACTGCTCTTCAGACCGAACCCTCTACTTCGAACACCAGGGCAACCGAGCCATCCGCTCCGGAAAATGGAAACTCGCCGCCTTCGATGATGAACCCTGGGAACTGTACGATTTTACCACCGACCGAACCGAGTTGAACAACCTCGCCAAAGCCAAACCGGAAAAGGTGAAACAGCTCAGCCAAGCCTGGGATCAATGGGGCAAAGAAAACTACGTAACTCCCCTGCCCCGAGACCTCAAAGTCAAGTACCTCAAACCCGATTGAT